>CAVHOL010000030.1:0-28749 GCA_963637655.1 bacterium
ACGCCGCCCTGCGCTCGCACGCCGTCTACGGCCCCAACACGCTCGACATCTACGACAACACCGCCCCCGCCAGCCTCGGCGAATGACGGCCTGAGACGGGCAAGGCCGGCACGAGGGCGACATATTGATATGCAAAGGGATATATAGAGGGGTGAAAAATGCCGTCATGTCGGCCATTTTCACTAACTTTGCAGAACTTAGTCTGACAGAAGCCAATCTGCAGAAGCCGGACCGGGAAAAACAGAAAAACAGAGAAAAACAGAAAAACAACATAATGGAAGAGAAACATTTCAAACGCACCACCGTCACCGCGGCCCTGCCCTACGCCAACGGCGGTGTGCACATCGGCCACCTGGCCGGCGTCTATGTGCCTGCCGACATCTACGTGCGCTACCTGCGCATGAAGAAGCAGGACGTGGTATTCATCGGCGGAAGCGACGAGCACGGCGTGCCCGTCACCATACGCGCCCGCAAGGAGGGCATCACCACCCAGGAGGTGGTAGACCGCTACCACAAGCTCATCAAGGACTCGTTCGAGAAGTTCGGCATCTCCTTCGACATCTACAGCCGCACCACGTCAGACATACACCACAAGTTCGCCTCCGACTTCTTCCGCACGCTCTACGACAAGGGCGAGCTGGTGGAGAAGACCGAAGAGCAGTTCTGCGACGAGGTGACCGGCGAGTTCCTCACCGACCGCAACATCGTGGGCACCTGCCCCCGCTGCGGTGCCGAGGGCGCCTACGGCGACCAGTGCGAGAAGTGCGGCGCCACGCTCTCGCCCGAAGAGCTCATCAACCCCACCAACAAGAACAACCCCGGCCACGGCCTCGTCAAGAAGCCCACCAAGAACTGGTACCTCCCCCTGGGCAAATACCAGGACTGGCTCAAGCAGTGGATTCTCGAAGGCCACAAGGAGTGGCGGCCCAACGTCTACGGACAGTGCAAGTCGTGGCTCGACATGGACCTCCAGCCCCGCGCCATGACCCGCGACCTCGAGTGGGGCATCCCCGTGCCCGTAGAGGGCGCCGAGGGCAAGGTGCTCTACGTATGGTTTGACGCCCCCATCGGCTACGTGTCGAACACCAAGGAGCTCTGCGACGCACAGCCCGAGCGCTGGGGCTCATGGGAGAAGTGGTGGAAAGACCCCGAGACACGCCTCGTACACTTCATCGGCAAGGACAACATCGTCTTCCACTGCATCGTCTTCCCCGTCATGCTCAAGGCCCACGGCGGCTACATCCTGCCCGACAACGTGCCGGCCAACGAGTTCCTCAACCTCGAGAACGACAAGATCTCCACCTCGCGCAACTGGGCCGTATGGCTCCACGAGTACCTCGAGGACTTCCCCGGCAAGCAGGACGTGCTGCGCTACGTGCTCACCGCCAACGCCCCCGAGACCAAGGACAACAACTTCACCTGGAAGGACTTCCAGGACCGCAACAACAACGAGCTGGTGGCCGTGTACGGCAACTTCGTCAACCGCGCCCTGCAGCTCACCAAGAAATACTTCGACAGCACCGTGCCCGAGTGCGGCGAGCTCACCGACATCGACCGCAAGGCCATCGACGAGTTCAAGGACGTCAAGCAGAAGGTCGAGACGCTGATCGAAGCCTTCAAGTTCCGCGACGCACAGAAAGAGGCCATGAACCTCGCCCGCATCGGCAACAAGTACATCACCGACTGCGAACCGTGGCACGTGGCCAAGACCGATATGGAGCGCGTCAAGACCATCCTCTACATCTCGCTGCAGCTCGTGGCCAACCTCGAGATCGCCTTCAGCCCGTTCCTCCCCTTCAGTTCGGCACGCCTGCGCGGCATGCTCGGCATCGAGAGCAGCGACTGGTCGCAGCTCGGCAGCACTGACCTGCTCAAGCCCGGACACCGTCTCGGCACGCCCGCCCTGCTCTTCGAGAAGATCGAGGACGAGACCATCGCCGCACAGCTCCAGAAGCTCGAGGACACCAAGAAGGCCAACGAGGCCGCCGCCTACGTCGCAGCGCCCGTCAAGGAGAACGTTGACTTCGACACCTTCGAGAAGCTCGACATCCGCGTGGGACACGTCAAGGACTGCCAGAAGGTGAAGAAGTCGAAGAAGCTCCTGCAGTTCACCATCGACGACGGTTCCGGCACCGACCGCACCATCCTCAGCGGCATCGCCGCCTACTACGAGCCCGAACAGCTCGTGGGCAAGGACGTGCTCTTTGTGGCCAACTTCGCCCCCCGCAAGATGATGGGCATCGAGAGCCAGGGCATGATACTCTCCGCCGTAGACTACGACGGATCGCTCCACGTCACCACCGCTACCGACAACGTCAAACCCGGATCGCAGGTGGGATAAGCCTCTGGGGATATCCCACAGGGCTGAATTCTTCCAAAAACCCCGTCAACGAAAAAACGAAAAAGAAAAAATGGGAAAAGTTATCCTTACCGGCGACCGTCCCACCGGCAAACTCCACCTGGGACACTACGTCGGCTCGCTCCGCCGCCGCGTGGAGCTGCAGAACGCCGGCGACTACGACCGCATGTTCGTCTTCATGGCCGACGTGCAGGCACTCACCGACAATGCCGACAACCCCGAGAAGATACGCCAGAACATCATCGAGGTGGCGCTCGACTATCTCTCGGCCGGACTCGACCCCGCCAAGTGCACGCTCTTCATACAGAGCCTCATCCCCGAGCTGGCCGAGCTGACCACCTATCTGATGAACCTCATCACCGTGTCGCGCGTACAGCGCAATCCGACCGTGAAGACCGAGATCAAGATGCGCAACTTCGAGGCCAACATCCCCCTCGGCTTCTTCTGCTACCCCGTGAGCCAGGCTGCCGACATCACACTGTTCAAGGCCACCACTGTGCCCGCCGGCGAAGACCAGGAACCAATGATTGAGGTGGCCCGCGAGCTTGTGCGCCGCTTCAACCAGACTTACGGTGAGGTGCTTGTAGAGCCCAACATAATGCTTCCCGAAAATGCCACGGCACGCCGTCTGCCCGGCACCGACGGCAAGGAGAAGATGAGCAAGAGCCTCGGCAACTGCATCTACCTCTCCGACTCGGCCGCCGACGTATGGAAGAAGGTGAAGAAGATGTCGAACGGCGCTCCCCGCATGAGCATGGACGAGCCGGGGCACCTTGAGGGCAACGCCGTCTTCACCTATCTCGAAGCCTTCAGCACGCCCGACGACTTCGCCGAGTTCTGGCCCGAGTACAAGTCGCTCGAAGAGCTCAAGGAGCACTACGTGCACGGCGGCATCGGCGACGGCACCTGCAAGAAGTTCCTCAACAGCATCCTCAACCGCATGCTCGACCCCATACGCCAGCGCCGCCACGAGTTCGAGCAGGACATACCCGAGGTGTACAACATCCTGCGCCGCGGCACCGAGAGCGCCCGCGAGGTGGCCGCCCAGACCATGGACGAGGTGCGCCGCGCCATGCGCATCGACTACTTCAACGACGCTGAGCTCATCCGCCAGCAGGCGGAGCACTTCCGCGCCAAGTGACACCCTACCCCCGCAGCGGGACACGAAAAAAGCCCTGCCCTCCGTCAATGACAGACGGAAGGCAGGGCTTTTTCGTATCCCGGCCGGGGAACGGTGTCAGAACTCGAGCACGAGGCTCTGGCGGGGCGTGAGGCGCACGTCACGGGAGATGTCTACCGTGCGGCCGGTCAGCACGTTGGTGGCCGAGCGGGCGTCGCCGATGACCTCGGCATAGCGCGCTACGGGGAGCGTGGCGGCGTGCGACGTTCCGTTGAGCACGGTCATGACGGTCTTGCCGCCGTACTGGCGGGCGATGACGTAGACACCTTTTTGGGGGATAAACTGTATCTGACGGCCCTCGCTGATCACCTTGTTGCCCTTGCGCCAGTGCAGCAGGCGGCTCAGCCAGCGGTACATGGCCTGCTCGTCGCTGCTCCGGCCCTCACGGGTGAAGGCGTTGTGGCTGTCGCCGGCAAATCCGCCGGGGAAGTCCTTGCGCACATAGCCGTCGGTGACGGCCTTGGTGCCGTTCATGAGCACCTCGGTGCCGTAGTAGAGCTGGGGTGTGCGGTTGACGGTGAGCAGAAGGGCGAGCGCCTGCTTGAGGGCGAGCGTGTCGCAGCCCTCGCCGAGGAAACGGTCGGTATCGTGGTTCTCGATGAAGGCCAGCACGTTTTTCGGGTCGGTGTAGAGATAGTCGTAGCAGAGCGAGTTGTAGATGCGGTTGAGTCCCTTCCACCAGGCGTCGGTCTCCTCGCTCTTGGCCTGGTTGATCTTGTCGAAGAAGGAGAAGTCCATCACCGTCTTGAGGTAGGAGTTGCAGTCGGAGAGCTTGGAGTCCTTCTGCCAGGCGGCGGTGTAGGCCGGCTCGGTCACCCACGTCTCGCCGACGGTATTGAAGTTGGGGTACTCCTCGCCGAGCACTTCCATCCAGCGGGCCATGGCCTTGCGGTCGGCGTAGGGATAGGTGTCCATGCGTATGCCGTCGATGCCGGCATACTCGATCCACCACTCGGAGTTCTGTATGAGATAGGTCATGAGGTGCGGGTTGCGCTGGTTGAGATCGGGCATGGAGGGCACAAACCATCCGTCGACCGTCTCGTGCAGGTCGATCTTCGAGGCGTAGGGGTCGACCACGGGCGTGAGCTTGTAGCTGGTCTGGAGATAGAGCGAGTCTTTGGCGGTCTTGCCTTCAGGCAGGCCCGTGCTGGTGTTGCGGCCGGTAGACTTGCCTTTCTGGGAGAGCCACTCGGGGGTGTTGAGCCAGTCGTGCGAGGGAAGGTCGCTGAGCCAGGGATGCTCGAATCCGCAGTGGTTGAAGATCATGTCCATCACGATCTTGAGTCCCTTGGCATGGGCCTCGGCGATGAGCTGGCGGTACTCCTCGTTGGTGCCGAAGCGCGGGTCGACACGGTAGTAGTCGGTCGTGGCATAACCGTGGTAGGTGGAGAAGCCGCCGTTGTCGGGCGAGTTGTTCTCGAGTACGGGGGTGAACCACAGGGCCGTCACGCCGAGGTCGGTGAAGTAGTCGAGGTGCTGGCGTATGCCCTCGAGGTCGCCACCGTGGCGCAGGCTGGGCTTGGAACGGTCTACGGTGTAGGCGTTGAGTCCCTTGACGGTGCCGCGGTCGGGGTGTCCGCAGGCGAAGCGGTCGGGCATGAGCATGTAGAGCACGTCGGCATTGGTGAAGCCGTGGCGGTCTTCGCCGCGCTTGTCGCGCGCCCGCAGCTCGTAGTGCACGTCGGTCTTTCCGGCCTTGGAGCGGAAGCGGAGGGTCATCGTTCCGGGCTGCGCCTCGCCCACGTTGAGGTAGACGAAGAGGTAGTTGGGGCTGTCGAGCCTCACGAGCGAGTCGATGCGCGCCCCGGGGTAGTCGGTCGTGACCTCGGCCGAACGGATGTCCTTGCCGTAGACCATGAGCTGGAGCGTGGGGTTCTTCATGCCGGCATACCAGTTGGCCGGCTCTATGCGGTCGATCTTTTGGGCTGCGCCGGCAGCCAGCGACGATGCGAGAAGCATGGCGGTAAGCAGTTTCTTCATATTGTTTTCGTATTCGTTTGCGGCGGGACTGTTCAGTGCCCGCTTCCTGATATTAGTCGTGCAGGATGACGGCCGTCTGCGGGGCGACGGTCACTGTAGCGGCAGAGAAGGTGCGGAGTCCGCCGGCGTCGACGCGTCCCTGCTCCACGACGGCGGTGTACCGGCCTTCGGGTATGGCGACCGTCTGCGCGGTGCGGGCGGCGTTGAGCACGACGATGATGTTGTTCCAGGGCTCGCCCTCGGCCCCGCTGATGCGGAAGGCCACCGTGCCCTTGGGGGCGTCGAGGAAGGAGAGGTGGGCCCTGACGGCCTCGGCCGTAGCCATGCGGAAGGCGGGATGGGCCTTGCGCAGGGCGATGAGCCGTGCGTAGTAGTCGAAGACCTGCGGGTAGCGCTGCAGGTTGTTCCAGTCGAGGCGGTTGATTGAGTCGGGCGAGCGGTACGAGTTGTGCACGCCTTTCTTGTCGCGCAGCATCTCCTCGCCGCTCAGTATGAAGGGCACGCCCTGCGAGGTGAGCACGGCGGTCTGCGCGAGCAGGTCGAGGCGTATGAGCTCGTCGTCGCTGATATAGGGTATGGAGGCGCGCAGGCGGTCGGTCAGACACATGTCGTCGTGGCAGCTCACGTAGCTCACCATCTGCGTGGGGTCGTTGGCCCACGGTGTCTTGGCGTAGTTCACCCGGCTCATGTCGACCTGCGGATGGGCCACTGCGCCCACGATGCCGTACTTGACGCTTTCCTCGCAGCCGTCGGCTCCGGCCAGGAATCCGCCCTTGGTGTCGTCGGAGAACGGGCCGCGGAGCGCATCGCGCAGTTCGTCGGAGAATGCGCCGATGCCGTGCAGCAGTCGGGTGTTGGCTTTCGTGGCCAGGCTGTCGGCGGGATAGGCGCAGGTGCCTGCGCTCCATCCCTCGCCGTAGATGTAGATGGAGGGGTCGATCTTGTCGACCTCGGCGCGTATGGCGTTCATCGTTTCGATGTCGTGCACGCCCATGAGGTCGAAGCGGAAACCGTCGATATGGTACTCGTCGATCCAGTACTTCACCGAGGCGAGCATGAAGTCGCGCATCAGCGGACGGTCGGAGGCCGTCTCGTTGCCGCAGCCCGACCCGTTGGAGTAGGTGCCATCGGGCAGGCGGCGGTAGTAGGCGTCGGGGTAGGTGAGCTGGAAGTTGCTGCCGGCGATGTCGAAGGTATGGTTGTACACCACGTCGAGTATGACGCGGATGCCGGCGCGGTGGAGGGCCTGCACCATCTCCTTGAACTCGCGTATGCGTACCTTCGGGTCGCGTGCGTCGGTGGCGTAGGAGCCTTCGGGCACGTTGTAGTTGAGCGGGTCGTAGCCCCAGTTGTACTGTGCGCTGTCGGGGCGGGTCTCGTCGATGCTGGCAAAGTCGAACGACGGGAGTATGTGCACCGCGTTGACGCCCAGCCGCTGCAGGTGGGCGATGGCGCGCGGCTCGGTCAGTGCGAGGTACTTGCCCTTGTGGGTGATGCCCGACGAGGCGTCGACGGAGAAGTCGCGGTGGTGCATCTCGTAGATGACGAGATCGGCGGGCGAGCGGAGCGGCGGCCGCCGGTCGGCGCTCCATCCCTCGGGATCGGTCTCGGCGAGGTCGACGACGGCGCCCTGGCGTCCGTTGGCGGCGACGGCCTTGGCAAACACGCCGGGCGACACCCAGTAGCGGTCGCTCTCGGGCAGGCGGCGCGAGTAGGCCGTGTCGATGCCTTCCTTGCTCACGCGGAAGGTGTAGAAGCGTCCGCGCAGGTCGCGCGGTATGTCGAGCCGCCACTGTCCGCGGGCGGTGCGCTGCATCTTCTTGTCGACGACTACGGGCGAGGCGGCATCGTCGGTGGCCGTCACCCGCACGCGCACTTCGCGCACCCGGGGGTCGGTGGTGAGGCGGAAGGTGGTCGACGAGGGCGTGCAGGTCATCTCGTCGAAAGCGCCGGTCTGCGCCTGCGTCCCTGCGACAGGGGCGAGGGTCAGCAGCGAGGAGATCATGAGGGTCTTCAGTCTTGGCATTATTACGTTATATAATGTAAGAGGTATACATATAATGTAAGAGGTATACGATAAAGATGTCTTCGGTCAGTGCGGGGAAGCGCGCCGGGGTCAGGCGCGTCCGTTCTGCGTGACGAGTTCCTTCACGGCATCGTTGAATGCGGTGGCGGCCTGCAGCTGCTCTATGGTGAGGTGCATGCGGTAGCGCCAGTAGTGGCGCGGGTTGGCCGGGATGTTGATGCGCTCGGCATCGGCATCGGGCAGACGCAGGCGCTCGTCTATGGCAAACCAGTCCTGCAGCGACTGTATGCAGAGCATGGAGGGTGCGGCGAGCTGGTCTGACACGATGTCGCGGGCCAGCCATCCGGGCAGCGGATGCGGGGCGGCGCCGCCGCGGTAGAGCATCGAGGAGTAGAAGTCCTGGGTGCGGCCCTCGTCCTCGTCCCACCACTGGCGCAGGGTGGGCATGTCGTGGGTGGAGAGGGTGCAGACGGAGCGGTAGGGGTAGTGCGACACGTGGCCGAAGCGCTCGGAGGAGTCTTTCGGCATCGACTGCACCTCGAGCGAGAGTATGCGCAGCTCGTTCATCACCCAAGGCACGCACTCGGGCACCATGCCGAGGTCTTCGGCGCAGACGAGCATGCTGGTGGCCTGCACGAGCACGGGCAGCTTCTTCATGGCCTCGCGGTACCAGAAGTAGGAGTTGCGGCGGTAGTAGTAGTCGTCGTAGAGACGGTTGAAGGCGGCCTTGTCGCCGTCGCAGAGCGCCTCGTACATGAAGTCGAGCTGGGCGCTGATGCGGGGGTGGAACTTGTCGGCGTCCTTGCGGTCGCGCACGAAGAGCACGTTGCTCACGAGCGAATAGAGTCCGTCGCGCAGCCAGATGTCCTTGTCGGTGGTGCGTCCGGCGAAGGCGGCCTCTATCTTGCGCTGGGTGTCGTACTCGGGCTTGAGGGTGTAGATGTCGTCATGGGCATGGTCGAGGTAGGTGGCGGTGACCTCGGCGGCGTGCTCGCGGAAGATGCGGTCGACGACCCATGTGGCGATGAAGGGACGGGTGAAGAGCTCCTCCTGGAAGCGCAGTCCGTAGCCCTCTATCTCCTGGCGCGACATGCCGAGGGCGGGGGCAAACTGTCCGAGCAGTCCGTGTACCGAGTCGACGGGTATCTCCCAGATACGGAAGAAGCCCAGTACATGGTCGATGCGGTAGGCGTCGAAGAAGCGGGACATGTTCTGGAAGCGGCGCACCCACCAGCGGCATCCGTCGGCGATCATGCGGTCCCAGTTGTAGGTGGGGAATCCCCAGTTCTGTCCGTTGACGGAGAAGGCGTCCGGCGGAGCGCCGGCCTGTCCGTTGAGGTTGAAGTACTGCGGCTCGTGCCATACGTCGCAGCCGTGGCGGTTGACGCCTATGGGTATGTCGCCCTTGAGTATCACGCCGCGCGACACGGCATAGTCGTGTGCCGACTCCATCTGCCGGCAGAGGATGTACTGTGTCCAGTAGTAGAAGGCCACCTTCTTGTAGCCCGTCGTGCGGGGATTGGCCAGGGCGGCGCGGTCGGTCTCGTGCCACTCGGCGTGTCCGGGCCAGGTGGAGAAGTCGGCCGTGCCGTAGAAGTCGCGCAGGTAGCAGTACTGTGCGTAGGGCACGAGCCAGTGCTCCGACTCGGCGAAGAAGCGGCGGAAGTCGGCCATGCGCATTGTCTTCTGTCCCTCCTGGGCGAAGATGATGCGCAGGTACTCGGTCTTGGCGGCATTGACGCGCTCGTAGTCGATCTGCGGCAGGGCGTTGAGCTCGAGGCGCAGCTGCTCCATCTCGGCCCGCTTGCCGTCGTCGGCGATGGGCGAGAGACGGGTGAGGTCGGCGTACTGGGGGTGCAGGGCGAAGATGCTGATGCAGGAGTAGGGGTAGGAGTCGGTCCAGGTGTGGGTGATGGTGGTGTCGTTGATGGGCAGCACCTGCAGCACGCGCTGGCGGGTGTCGGCCACCCAGTCGATCATCTTGCGCAGGTCGCCAAAGTCGCCCACGCCGAAGCTGGTCTCCGACCGGAGCGAGAAGACGGGCACAAGCGTGCCGGCGAGCCGCTCGTTGCAGATGTCGAAGAACACCTGTCCGACGTGCACCGCGCGCACTTCGCCCTCGGCGATGCCGGCAGGGTCTATCTTGTGGTTGGCTCCGGTCTCCCAGAGCACGCTGTTGTCGGTGTCGCCGACGGCGAGACACTTGATCTCTATGGGGCCGTCGCCGCAGTGGGAGGCGTCGATGTCGGCCGTCCACTCGTTGGTGTTGTGCTCGGTCATGTCGACGGCCTTGCGGGTGTCCCATGCGCCGAGGCACTTCACGCTGCCCGTCAGGGCAAGCCGCTGGCCGCGCCGGAGCTGCGGGCAGCGCACGGTGATGCGCAGCGTGCGCGCACTGCGGGAGGGCTTGGCCTTGCCCTTGGCGTGGCGGTCGATGCAGCCGGTGAAGGCCGAGGTGTAGCGGTAGGCGTCCTCGGGTATGTTCTCCCACACGTCGTACAGGGTGTAGGTATGGGCCTGGGAGGCGTTGAGGCATACGCGGTGGGTCACCGTGGTCCACTCGCTGCGCACCTTGCGCTCGCCGTTGCATACCGTATAGTAGTAGTCTATGGCCGTGCCGGGCTTGGCGTCGAACCGGCTGACGCTGCACTGCCAGTGCAGGCCGTCGAGCGTAGACAGGTGATAGACGTGCTGCAGGGGCGCACCGTCGGTTCCCGTGCCGCTGACGTGCAGCACAAGTTCCTCGCCATAGGCGGTCTTATAATCAATGTTGAAATTTAGAGTCATGGTTTCTCTGGTTAGTATTGTATCAGTGTGCAAATATAGGATAAATCTGCCCCGCCGCAACCCCGTGGCGGCCGAAAAGCGACGTTTGCGCGTGCAAACGTTTACACACCCGTATTCTGCCTGTCTGCGCTCCCTGCGGCACAAATTCACGGGAAAAATGCGGCGGCAAAAGAAAAAGTGTGTACATTTGCACTGTAAGGTGCCTTTTCCGGCGCCGGAGGGGAACCTGAATCAAACTTCTTATTATATATGAACACCATCCTATCCATCATTGTGAGCATACTCGCCTTCGGGGCGGTGGCCGACAACGACAGCGTCAACAATGCGGCGGCCATCGACCGCGCCATCTCCTCGTGTGCCCAGCAGGGCGGCGGTACCGTCGTCGTGCCCGAAGGCACGTTCACCACCGGCACCATACACCTGCGTTCGCACGTCACCCTCCGGCTGGAGCGCGGCGCCGTGCTCCGCGGCACAAGGCAGCTCGACGCCTACGAACCGCTCCGCACCTCGCTCGACCTCTCCAAGTACGAGAGCGGACAGGGCACCGACAACTACAACAGCGCCACCGACCCCATCTGGTCGATAGCCATGATCATGGCCGTGGGCGTGAGCGACGCCGGCATCGAGGGCGAGGGCGTGATCGACGGGGCCGACGTGCGCAACCCGCTCGGCGAGGAGCACCAGCGCGGGCCGCACGCCATGATGATGGCCGGATGCGACAACATGCGCTTCTCGGGCATCACCATACGCCGCGCCTCCAACTACGCCATCATGGGCTACCGCGTAGACCGTGCCCGCTTCTCCCGCCTGTGCATCCTCGGCGGCTGGGACGGCATACACCTGCGCGGCGCCAGGCACGTCACCATCACCGACTGCGACATACACACGGGCGACGATGCCGTGGCCGGCGGCTACTGGGAGGACTTCACCCTGCGCCGCTCGCGGCTCAACTCGTCGTGCAACGGCGTGCGCATGATCATGCCGTCTGACGGCGTCACCTTCGAGGACCTCTACGTCTACGGCCCCGGCGCCTTCGAGCATATCACCTCCCACCGCACCAGTTCGGGATGGGCCTTCAATATCGAACCGGGCGCCTGGGGACTCGCTCCCGGACGGCTCGACAACATCCGCATACGCCGCTGCCACGTCAAGGAGGTGCTCTCGCCGCTGGCCGTCACGTTGGGCGAGGACAACTCGCTGGGCACCATCACCGTCGACCGCCTCGTGGCCCGCGACATCACCCGCATGGCCCTCTCGGTGAAGAGCTGGGGCAAGGCCCAGACCGATCGCGTCGTCATCCGCCACGCCGACATGGAGTTCCGCGGCATCGACGACCCCGCGCTGCCGGCATCGTTTGAGAGCAAGCCCACCTCGGAGTGGCCCGTCTTCCCGTCGTGGGGCATGTACTTCCGCAATGTCAAGAGCCTCAAGACCCACGACATACAGCTCCGCGTCACCGGAAAGGACTACCGGCCCGACGTGATCGTGGAGAAATAATCGTGAGAAGCAAGGGAATGTCCACCCAGCCCCGTAGGGGCGGCATAATATAGCGTAGGGCTCTTGCTTAGGCAAGCGACAAAGTCGAGCGCGGCCCTATCTCAAACGGTTTATGCAAACGTTGCCCCCTACAGGGGCAGATTGTATGCGTATACGAAAAAACGTAGGGCCGCGCTCGACTTTGTCGCTTGCCTAAGCAAGAGCCCTACGCTATATTATGTCGCCCCTACGGGGCTGGGGGGGTGCGAAACCCGCCAATAAAATATATTGCGTCTGCATCCGGTACCCGGATGCCTTCTCTCACATCTCCTTCTTTCTGCTTTCCCCGAACTCCACCGACACATAATTGAATATGTCACGGCAGCAGTCTGCCGAGAACTGCTGGGCGGTGGCGACAAGCCGGTCCCACTGCGCGGCGGAGAGTCCCTGCACGATGTCGTCGCGGCCGATGCCGTACTTGACCAGGCCGTACACCAGGCCGGCATTGAAGTTGTCGCCCGCCCCGACAGTGCTCACCGTCTGCACGGGCGGCACGGGATATTCGCGGCGCAGGCCGCCGTCGTCGAACACCACCGCAGGCCGCGGCCCGTCGGTATAGACAAAGCGGCGCGAGTAGAACGAGATCTCGGCCTTGTACACCCTGTCGGCCTCGTCGCTCCGGTAGAGCGTGGCACAGTCCTCGCGCGAGGCACGCACGATGTCGGCATACTCGAGGTTGTCGAGCAGATTGGGCGTGCAGCGCATGATGTCCTGCCGGTGGGCCGGACGGAAATTGATGTCGTAGTAGATGATCGCCCCGCGGCTGCGCGCCTGCTCGAGCAGGGCCGACACCTGGGCGCGCCGGGCGGGATTGACCGCATAGAAAGAGCCGAAGACGACAATGTCGTCGGGCTGTATGTCGGGGAGTGCCATGTCGGGAAGGTCGCGCGGCGCATCGCGGTAGAAGGTGTAGTCGGCATTGTTGTCCGCGTCGAGGAAAGCCAGCGACAGGGGTGTCTTCACCCCCTGGCAGATGCTGACGCACGACGTGTCGACGCCGTTGCCTTCGAGGAAGTGCAGCACCTTGCGCCCCACACGGTCGTCGCCTACCTCCGTGACAAACGCCGCGGGCACGCCGCAGCGCCCGAGAGAGATGATACTGTTGAACGTGGAGCCGCCCGGGACGGCCTCCACCGGACGTTCGTCCTTGAAAATGATGTCGAGCACCGTCTCGCCGATGCCTATTACCTTGCGCATGTTTTTTCTTTTTTCCTTATTTATTATTTATGTGTACGCCATGTACGTCTTTCCGTCTGCAAATATCATAAAAAAATGTCAGACCGCGGCACACGTTACACATATTCTTTATACCTTTGCACTGACAATCCGACACCGCCATTGACAGTCCGCCCGGGAAGGACGGCACAAAAGGAAAACCTGATAAAAGAAAACCAAATCCGTAAAATATGAAGAAAATCTTTACTCTTATTGTCGCCATGCTGACGATGACCGTCGCAGCCATGGCAAGTGATGTCGTCGTCGGTACCGACGGCTACCAGCCCGAAGGCGCATCCTTCGAATGGAAGCTCAAGGCCGACTTCAAGACACAGGCAGTGAAGGCCGTCATCGACCTCTCCACCTGCCAGTCGACCAGCGCCAACGAGAACATCATGACGCTCGGAACCGAGATCGGCGAGTGGACACCCAGCACAGCCTACGGCTGCAACCTGCACATCTACTACACCCCCTCCACCAAGAGCCTCGCCATACACTACCTCTCCGCCAACAAGAACGTGGCCGTATACCGCTACGACGCCACAATGAGCGACATCGAGGGCGAGACGACATTCGCTGTCGACTACCAGAACGGCTTCACCGTCAACGGCAAGCAGGTCTTCTCCGCCGCACGCCTGATGCGCATGCTCGGCCAGACCGACTCCATCTCCTTCGGCAGCCGCGAGGGCACCACCCGCAGCTGGGCCACCTACAAGTCGGTGCGCGTGACCGACTATGAGTTTGTCGCCCCCGGCACCGAGACCTACAACTCTCCCGCCAAACTGCTCCTGAACGGCACATACACCCGCTTCGACAACGCCACCGCCACCGTCAGCCAGCCCACCATCGACACCTACGACATCACCGTCACCGGACTGGCCGTAGGCAACAAGCCCCTCGGCGACCTCACCGTCACCGGACTGGCCGGCACGCTCAATGAGGGCGACTACGTCAGCTTCGACCAGGCCAGCACCACCGCCACCCTCAGCAACGCCGGCACCTACGCCACACAGCTCGGCCTCAGCAACGGCGACGTACTGCCCGTAGTGGTCGACGGCTACATCTACCAAGGCGAGCTCACCGTAGACTTCACCACAACCCTCGGCGAAAACCAGGCCGTATACTCCTTCAATACCAACTCTGCACAGACCAGCGACTACACCGACACCCTCGTCACCACGCTCAACGGCGAAGAGGCCGGATACGGCAGCAAGTCGCTCACCATGACCGACTACACCGACAACCACTTCGACATCGTGCTCAAGGACGTACAGTTCGCCGCCTACGGCGACAAGATGGTGGGCGACCTCACCATCACCGAGCTGCCCGGCAAGACTGTCGCCGGCATCACCACCTTCGACGAAAGCAGCTACACCGTCACCTTCGAAAACTGCCTCTCGCCCACCCTGCAGCACATCTCCGGCGCCAAGGTGACCGGACAGGCAGCCGGCGACAGCATCTACCTCCATGTCGAGGGCGAAGCCGGCGGACAGACCTTCACCGTCACCTACGGCATCGAGCCTCCCAAGTCTGAGATGTTCACCGACACGCTCGCCATCTCCAACGACGGCGACGAGTGGGGCTTCAACGACGTCAATGTCAGCATCACCCCCAAGGGCGGCGACAAGTACACCATGACCATCTACGAGATAGAAAGCCTCGGCACCTACTCCTTCGAGGTGACCGGCACGCTCAACAGCAAGGGCTTCATGGTCTACACCTCCGAGAGAGCCGAGACACCCACTGACATCGAAGGCTGGGAGGACTATCCCTCCTACATGAGCACCAACGCCAAGAGCAAGGGCGGCAAGCTCTACGGACGCTTCCAGCTCGACCTCGGCGGATTCGGCGCCTCCTACAGCGACGCCTACAACTACAACTTCGTCTACGGCACCAACTCCGACTGGCCCGAAACCAACGGCATCACCGCTCCCAAGACCGTGACCGGCGGACAGACCACCGTATACAGCATCAGCGGAGCACGCCTCAACGGCCTGCAGCACGGCCTCAACATCGTGCGCCAGGCCGACGGCAAGGTAGTCAAGGTGATGAAGAGATAACACACGGACACCCATCTCAACAGACGGCGCACCGCGCCATACCCCAAGGCGGGACCTGTACTCCGGCACACCGGACACACAGGCCCCGCCTTTTGCGTCACGGCCAAGACCGGTGCCTATACACATGGCACAGTTTTTGCTTTTCCTTCCTACGCAAGACCGCCGCAGGACGGCGGCCCGCCATCCCCGACAACGACAAAACAACGACATACAAGAAAATGAACACACAGGAAACTCCAGTCCTTCTGCTCACCGGATACCTCGGAAGCGGAAAGACAACGCTGCTCAACCGCATCCTCACCAACAAGAAAGGCATCAAGTTCGCCGTCATCGTCAACGACATCGGCGAGGTCAACGTCGACGCCGACCTCATCGAGAAGGGCGGCATCGTGGGACAGGGCGACGACAGCCTCGTGCCCCTGCAGAACGGCTGCATCTGCTGCACCCTCAAGATGGACCTCGTGCAGCAGCTCAGCGACCTCATCGCCGAGCACCGCTTCGACTATATCGTCATCGAGGCCAGCGGCATCTGCGAGCCGGCACCCATCGCACAGACCGTCAGCGTCTACCCCCAGATGTACCCCAACCTCGCCCGTGAAGGCCGTGCACGCCTCGACGCCATCGTCACCGTGTGCGACGCCCTGCGCCTGCGCGACGAGTTCGCCGAAGGCAAAGACCTCACCCGCGACGACCTCGACGACGACGACCTGGCCAGCCTCGTCATACAGCAGGTGGAGTTCTGCAACAAGATACTCCTCAACAAGGCATCAGAAGTGTCGGCAGAAGAGCTCGCCCGCATCCGCGAGATACTCCACACCATACAGCCCAAGGCCGAGATCATCGACTGCGACTACTGCGACGTAGACCTCGACAAGATCGTCAACACCCGTCTCTTCGACTTCAACAAGGTCGCCACCTCCGCCCGCTGGATAGCCGCCATCGAAGGCGAGGAGGAAGACCTCGAAAACGAGGAGGAAGGCGAAGCCCTCGAGTACGGCATCGGCACCTTCGTCTACACGGCACGCCGCCCGTTCGACATGAACAAGTTCGACTACATCGTCTCCAAGAAGTGGCCCGCAAGCGTCATCCGCTGCAAGGGCCTCTGCTACTTCGACAGCGAGCGCGACACCTGCTACGTCTTCGAGCAGGCCGGCAAGCAGTTCTCCATCCGCAACGCCGGACAGTGGTACGCCTCCATGCCCCCCGCAGAGCTCGAGGAGTTCCGCCAGCGCAACCCCGACGCCCTCCGCGACTGGGACGACACCTACGGCGACCGCATACAGAAGCTCGTCTTCATCGGACAGAACATGGACCGCAAGGCCATCACCGAAACCCTCGACTATTGCCTGGCCGAGTAGACAAAGCACCAGTGAATGGACGCACCCCCAGCCCCGTAGGGGCGACATAGTATAGGATAGGGCCTCGGCCCTATCTCAAACGGGTATCTCAAACATTGCCCCTGTAGGGGGCGCATAATTCAACATACGGATTATTCCAATGTTTCACGAATATGTGGTGGAATTGAATTATGCGCCTCCTACAGGGGCAAATTTGTTGGATCGTCCACGGACCCTACACTTCACATGCCGTCCACGCCATGCCTCCCCCACGTCCGGCGGGCAATCAAACCGCCGATACACCGGCGATTAACTCGTTTTAACATCCTACCCGTCACCCATCCGCCATAAAAACCTTACTTTTGCACAGGATTGCGTCATTACGGCTTACACTTTCGCCGCATTTGCAGGATTTATACCGTTTTTCTGTACCGCAACCCATCCGTGTCACTGACAGAACGACACATTGCGAGGAATACAAACCATTTTGTCATTTATATGAAAATCTTTACACCGTTCAAGACTTTTGCCCTTCTGCTGGCCCTGACTGCGGGCACGGCAAGCGCAAAAGAATTCTCCTACACAGAGAACTTCGACGACGATGCCACCTTCACCGCCTCGGCAGACCTGCCCGACGGATGGGCATCGACCTCCAACATGGAAACCGTCAAGCGCTACCAGGGATCCTACCTCGGCTCCGGCGCCAACTCCGGCGACTGTGTGCTCGGCACACTCGGCTCCTCGTCGATGGGCCGCAGCTCATGGGTGTTCAGCAAGATGCTCACCCTCAAGGGCGGCACCAAGTACACCGTGAAATTCTACCTCAAGATGCCCGGCGGCTCCGCATCCGTCTTCAACAACAACGTCACCGTCAAGGCCGGCACCGCACAGACCGAGGAAGGCCTCACCGTAAGCCTCGGCGAGACCGGCGAGACCAAACTGTCTGACTGGACCGAAGAGACCTATACGTTCACCCCCGAGGCCGACGGCGACTACTGCATCGGCATCAACATCACCACCAAGCTCTACCAGTCTGGCTACGTCGCCATCGACGACTTCGAGGTGACTGGCGACGAGAGCGAGTCGGGATCGGGCAGCGGCGAGACACCTGTCACCCCCGCCGAGCAGCAGACCTACCTCGAGGAGACCTTCGACCTCGACGACCACTTCACCGACGGCTCCGACGTGCCCGCCGGATGGGTCAGCACCGGCACCTATCCCTTCGCCCGCAAGAGCGGCAGCTACTTCGGCCTCGACAACCACTCGGGCGACTACGTCTTCGGCACACTGGCCAACAGCTCGTCCATGAGCCGTGACGAATTCTTCTGCACACCGCTCGTCTCCATGAAGGCCGGACAGGAGTACACCCTCTCCTTCTGGTACAAGGCCCCCGGCGGCGCATCCAAGTACTACGCCACACAGATCCTCACCAAGGCCGGCACGGCACAGGAGTCCTCGGCCATGACCGTCACCCTGGGCGAGACACCCCAGGCCAGCGTCACCGACTGGACACAGGCCACCTACACGTTCACCCCCGAGGCCGACGGTGACTACTGCTTCGGCTTCAGCCTCCTCACACAGCTCTTCAATGCCGGATCGGTCGTCATCGACGACATCACCGTCACCGGACCCAAGGCCACGCCCGACACGCCCGACGACAAGACCGTATGCGAGCTGCCCTACTCGCAGTCGTTCGACAACGAGAACGGCGACTACGACGGACAGCACTACGTGCCCGACGGATGGCTGGCCACCGGCACATCGCCCTTCGTGACGGCCAACATCTCCGACCTTGAAGCCAAGGACGGCACCTACTACGCCATCGCACCCGAGAGCAGCATCGCCCGCGACGACCGCCTCTACACCTCCTTCTTCTACCTCGAGCAGGGCAAGACCTACCAGGCCAAGTTCTGGCTCTACATGCCCGGCGACGGCGGCAACGCCAGCGACTTCGACTTCACCGTCGGCACCGAGCAGGACTCCGAGTTCCACACCTCCATCTACTCCCTGCCCGCCTACACCAACAAGCAGTGGACCGAGCACACCGTCACCTACACCCCCGAGGAGAGCGACTTCTACTGCTTCTCCTTCGCCCTGGGCGGCGAGCAGACCCAGGCCGGCGAAGTATGCCTCGACCTCTTCACCCTCAGCGAGACCGGACAGAAGCAGAAGCCCCGTGCCGCCTTCTCCTACGGCGGACACTACGACCTGATGAACAGCAGCCTCATCGCCTTCTCCAACAGCACCATACAGATGGTCAACCAGTCGACCGACGCCGACTCCTACCTCTGGGAAGCCGAGGGTGCCGAGCCCAGCACGTCCACCGAGGCCGACCCCACCTTCTCCTTCCCCACATCGGGCACCTACACCGTGCGCCTGACCGCCACCAACGAGACCGGCGAAAGCACCACCTCGTCTGACATCACCGTAGAGTGCCTCGGCGACGAATACAGCCAGCTGCCCGCAAGCGCATACAACCCCGGACAGGACAAGATACAGACCCGCGACAACATGGCCGCCTACGCCACCGACGACGATGCCGACTGGGTGACCGGCGTCAACCACCACTACACCCACTTCGCAGAGAAGTTCGACCTGCCCGAAGGCCGTGAGTACGACATCACCGCCCTCACCCTCTACCTCTGCTACTACAACATCGCCAGCCGCTACTACAGCGCACAGGCACAGAAGCCCCTCACCATCGTGGCCTATCCCGAGAAGGACGGACTGCCCGACCTCGAGCACCCCTACGGCAAGTACGCCACCACGATGAGCGGAGCCTTCGGCACCACCGGTCTGAGCAAGGCCGAGCTGCGCGGCATCACCTTCGACAGCCCCATCGTGGCCAAAGGCCCCTTCTTCCTCGCCTTCGAGTTCTCCGACCAGCTGTGGATCGACGAGCCTGACGCCAACCTCTCGCGCACCGTCGTAGGCTTCGGCGGCACCGTACACCGCACCGCCGCCACCACCTTCTACGTACTGCCCACCAGCGTACCCGACGGATGCACCTACACGCCCGACGGACAGTACTGCCCCGTCGACAGCCTCGGCAGCGACTACAAGGGCCTCGGCCTCAACCTCACCGCCTGGATCAACGTAGCCAAGGAAGGCACCGCCACCTCCATCGCCGTCAACCCTGACGGCACCACCGCCTTCGCCGCACGCATCGACGGCAGCCAGCTCACCGTGAGCGGCACCGCAGCCGGCGACGACATCCTCGTCTGCACCGCAGCCGGACAGACCGTAGCCCATGCCACCGCCGCCGACGGCAGCACCACGCTGACCCTCGACGCGCAGCCCGGACTCTACATCGTACAGACCAAGGCCGGATCGCTGAAGGTCGTCAAGAAGTAAGACGGCCGTCCCCCGCACAGACAGACAACAGACACACCCTACAGCGCGCCGCACCATCCGCGGCACGCCCCGCAGAAGCCCAAGGGGACGGATGACTGCACTGCCGCCGGCAGGCGGGCATCCGCCCCCTTCTCCTTTTCCCGAAAAAACAACAACAAACGTACACAGATACAAAGAAAATATGAACATACACCTACGGCAAATACTCGCGGCCACACTCCTGGCCGCAGCCACATGGACACAGGCACCCGCCATGCCCGCCTACCCCAAGCCCGTCACCGTCGTGCAGCCCGACGGACGCACCGTCACCATCATACAGCGCGGCGACGAGCGCGTACACTGGGCCGAAACCACCGACGGCTACACGCTCCTGCGCGACAACCAGGGCTACTGGGCCTTCGCCCGCACCGACACCAAAGGCAACCTCTCGGCCTCCGGCCTCCGCTACGAAGGCACATCGGTACAGGCCAAGGCAGCCGGCATCAAGCCCGGACTGCGCTTCTCGCCCCTGCAGTGCCAGTCGATGGTCAAGGCCGCCACACCGCAGACCGACCTCATGGTCGACGGCACCTTCCCCTCCACCGGCAAGCGCAAGCTCCTCGTGCTGCTCGTCAACTACAGTGACACGAAGACCACCTACACCCCCGCCGACTTCCGGCGCATGATGAACGAGGAGGGATACGGAGGCATCGGCAGCTTCCGCGACTTCTACAAAGAGCAGTCGTACGGCAAGCTCGACATCGACGTCACCGTCACCGACTGGATCACCCTGCCCCTGACCAAGGCCACCTACGGCGCCGACGGCGCCGCCTACATGATATACGACGCCCTCTCGCTCGTCTGCGACACGCTCGACCTCAAGCAGTACGACAACGACGGCGACGGCATACTCGACGGACTCGCCGTCATACACCAGGGCACCGGACAGGAAATGTCGGCCAACACCGACGACATCTGGTCGCACAGCGCCATCGTCTACGGGCAGACCTTCAACGGCGTCACCCTGCGCCGCTACACCATCGAGCCCGAAAAGCTCGCACTCAACAACCGCATGTCGACCATCGGCGTCATCTGCCACGAGTTCGGACACGCCCTCGGCGCACCCGACTTCTACGACACCGACTACGCCAAGTCGGGCGGCGAATACTGCGGCACCGGCAAGTGGGACCTCCTCTCCGGCGGAGCATGGCTCGGCGACTACGGCGACCGACCCGCCGGCATCAACGGATGGCAGAAGTACGTCTACGGATGGACCGACCCCGTGACCCTCGACAACGACACCGTCATCACCGGCATGCCCGCCGCCGACCGGCAGCCCGTGGCCTACCGCATGGAGACCGGCACCCCCGGTGAATACTACTTCATGGAAAACCGCCAGCAGACCGGCACCTTCGACGCCTCCATACCCGGACACGGACTCGTCGTCTACCACGTCAACGAGAACATCATCTCGGCCAACCTCATCGACAACACCATCAACTCCACCTATCCGCAGGGCATCTACACCGTCTGCTCCGACGCCGGCGTCGACCCCGACAGCTCGCCCTCCTCGTTCGGCGACGTCAACAGCGGCGCCGCACCCTTCCCCGGCACCTACGGCCACACCGAGTTCTCCGACAACACCCTGCCCTCCACCCTCTCGCTCGACGGACGCTTCGCCTACCGCGCACTGAAGGACATCAGCGAGAGTGACGGCCAGATCAGCTTCCACTTCGTACACGGCGACGAGCCCGCCAAGCCCGAAGCGCTCACCGCCGCCACCAAGGACGGCAACGTCGTGCTCACCTGGAAGGCACCCGCAACCCAGGAGGCCGTCGACCACTACACCGTATACCGCGGATCGGAGAAGATCGCCACCACCACATCGACCTCCTACACCGACGAGGCACCCGACGGCGGCACCGTGCTCACCTACCAGGTAGACGCCACCTACGCCAGCCAGCTCATCTCCCACCCCGTGTCGGCCAAGATCATGGTGCCCGCCAACAAGGTGAAGACGCTCACCGCCTCCATCAACGGCTCTGACATCAACCTCGCCTGGACCACCGACAACACCCTGCAGTGGTCCAACCTCAACGGCGGACAGCTCCAGACGGCCGAATACGACACCGACACCCTCGAATACGCCAACCGCTTCACCGCAGCCGACCTCGCCACCTACACCGGAGGCAAGATCACGCACATCGGCTTCATGCCCATGCTCGGCCCGTCGGAGATGACCGTCAAGCTGCGCGTCTACGAGAGCGACACCAAGGGCGGCGCACTCACGCTCGTGTCCGAACGCAACGCCAAGGAGTTTGCCAAGGCACAGCCGCGAGAGCTCAAGCTCACCCAGCCCGTCACCATCAAGGCCGGCAAAGACTACTGGATAGCCATCTACTGCAAGAGCAACAAGGGATACGTCTCCGTAGCCTGCGACCAGAACACCGTCATCGACGGACGCGGCAACTGTGCCGTCATCGGCGGCGAGTCCGTCACCGACCCCACCGCCTACGGCAACTTCTACATCACGGCCACCGTCACGCCCCTCAACACCGGAACCCGCATCACCTCCGACGACTCCCAGGAGACCTACGACCCGGCCTGTGACTTCTTCTATCCCAAGGGCTTCGCCGTATACTTCGACGGCAAGCTCGTAGGACGCACCACCGCGCGCACCTACACCCACTCCACCCACGAGATGGGCACCCACACGCTCACCGTAGCCAGCCTCTTCCCCGGCGGCAACGTGTCGAAGGGCGTCAGCCAGACCGTGACCGTCAGCACCACCGGCATCACCGACACCGACACCGACGCCGCCACGGCCACCGTCTGCGGAGACAAGGGCGAGATTGCCGTCTACGGCTACGAGGGCACAGTCAGCATCGCCGACCTCTCGGGACGCACCGTCAGCACCGCTGTCTGCGCCGACGGCACCGCCGTCAGCCTGCAGCCCGGCATCTACATCGTCACGCTCGCCAAGGGGCACCGCTCCTACAAGGTAGCCGTGAAGTAGCGCCCGCCGCACTCCGACACATACACATCTCACCCACTGCGCCGCGCACTGCACACCGTGCTGCGCGGCACGGAAATACTACAAGGCCCTTGTACGAATGCTACAAGGGCCTTGTAGCGTCAGTACAAAGGCCTTGTAGCGACCGTACAAGGCCTTTGTAGCAACCGTACAAGGGCCTCTGTACAAAACTGAAGGAAGAGCGGGGCATCGGAACATCGGAATGGCGGCAAAGAAACCGGCGACGGCAAAGAAACGATCCGCCTGCACGGATGCAAAAATTCAGTAGGTGCGGCGTCTCACCGCACAATAAGCTATCCTGTTGCTGTGCGGTGAGACACCGCACCTACTACATTGTCATTTCCTGTTGCTGTGCGGTGGGACACCGCACCTACTACAAAAATGCCATTTCATACGCCCAGCCCCGTAGAAACAACGCAAGAGTATGTCGCATATACCAGCCCTGCAGGGGCGTAACGTCCGCAGCCCAGGGTAAGCGGAGCGGCGACAGCCGCGAAGCGTCACCCTGGGTTTTGCGTGGGTGCGTGCAGGGTGGCCTGTAAGGTCACCACAATACACCTTCAGTTGTGCTGACCTTACAGGGCTGCCCATGGCGGCATACAAACATGCCGAGCATACAAAAAAACTGTGCCACTACTCTCTGCGAGCGGTGGCACAGTTCCTATGTTTAACTTAAAATTCTTTCGAAAATCAATGAAGAGCCTCGCGGTCTTCATCGTATCCTGTTAAACAATCATCAAAAACTTTTCTCATTGCCGGGCTGTCAGTGAGCGACCTCACGAAGCTTATCCGACACGGAAGAAGTTCAATTTACCTTAAACCTAATAACTAAAAACCTAAATCTATTACTACTAACCTAAACAATCTATTAACCTTTTGACGATGCAAAGGTACGCCCATTCGGACGGAAATGCAAGACTTCGGGCAAGAAAAACGTCAATATACCGTGTATTTTTGATATATATCAATTCTGTGTGTCCGTACACAACATTTCATAACGCTTTTTTCAATCCGCAAACACTGACAAAAAGCACAATCCGTATCCGCCATTCGGCCACACCCGACAGGCATACCTTGCATTTATAGGGACACGGACGCACATATTCGGAAAAAAATGAGTAAGTTTGCCGTCAGCAAATCCGGACGCGCCTCTTCCCCATCCCGGGGAGGACGCGCCCGTCACACAACAAGACCTACAATGAGAGTACTCATAGTCAATACAAGCGAGCGGACAGGAGGGGCCGCCGTAGCGGCCAACCGGCTGATGGACGCCCTCAACAACAACGGCGTAAAGACACGCATGCTCGTGCGCGACAAGACCACCGACGCCATCACCGTCGTGGGACTCGGACAGCGGCTGCGCTCGCGGTGGCGCTTCCTCTGGGAACGGTGGTACGCCTACATGCATCTGCACTTCACCCGCCGCCACCTGTGGGAGATCGACGCGGCCGTCGCCGGAGCCGACATCACCCGCACACGCGAATTCCGCGAGGCCGACGTGATACACCTGCACTGGGTCAACCAGGGCATGCTCTCGCTCGGCAGCATACGCAAGATCGTCAAGAGCGGCAAACCCATCGTGTGGACCATGCACGACCTGTGGCCCGCCACAGGCATCTGCCACTACGCCCGCGGATGCAAGCGCTACGCCTCGTCGTGCGGACAGTGCCCGCTGCTGCCCGGCCGTGGCCACGCGAGCGACCTCTCGTCCAGGGTGTTCCGCGCCAAGAAAGCGCTCTACCGCACGGCAGGCATCCACTTCGTGGCGTGCAGCAAGTGGCTCGAGCGGCAGGCCAAGGCCAGCGCGCTCTTCAGCGGACAGCGCGTCACCGCCATCCCCAACACGATAGACACCCACGTCTTCCGCCCCCACGACAAGGCCGAAGCCCGCCTCAGGGCCGCACTGCCCGCCGGCAAGCGCATCATACTCTTCGTCTCGCAGCGCGTCACCGACGAGCGCAAGGGCATGCGCTACCTTGCCGAGGCCCTGGAACGCCTTGTGGCCGACCATCCCGAGATGAAGGACACCACGGCCGTGGCCATCCTCGGCAGCCACTCCGACGAGGCGGGACTGCCCCTGCCCTCCTGGCCGCTGGGCTATGTCGACGACGAGAAGCAGATCGTCGACATCTACAATTCCGCCGACGTGTTTGTGCTGCCCTCGCTCGAGGACAACCTGCCCAACACCATCATGGAGGCCATGGCCTGCGGCGTGCCCTGCGTAGGGTTCCGCACGGGCGGCATACCCGAGATGATCGACCACCAGCGCAACGGCTACGTGGCCGCCGCCCGCGATGCGGCCGACCTTGCCGCCGGACTGCACTGGGTGCTCTTCGAGGCCGACCGCGACGCTCTGGCATGCGAGGCCGTGCACAAGGTCACCACCCGCTACTCGCAGCAGAGCGTGGCCATGCAGTACATAGAAGTATACAACCAGTCGATAGCACTCAAAAGATACATCAGATGAAGTTCACCGTCATCACCTGCACATACAATGCCGCCACCGTGCTGCAGCGCACCCTCGACAGCGTGCGGGCGCAGACATGGGGCGACCTCGAGCACCTCATCATAGACGGTGCGTCACACGACGGCACCGTCGCCATGGCCGAAGCCTACTGCCGCGGATGCCGCGACGACGGCGACGGCCACGAGGCCTCCGTCGTCTCGGAGTCCGACCGCGGGCTCTACGACGCCATGAACAAGGGCATCGCCCGCGCAACGGGCGACTATATCGTCTTCCTCAATGCGGGCGATACCCTGCCCGAGGCCGACACGCTCGAGACCGTGGCCTCCTATGTGGCCGACGGCGAACCGCTGCCGGCCGTGCTCTACGGCGACACCGACATCGTAGGCGCCGACGGCCACTTCTTGCGCCACCGCCGCCTCTCGCCGCCCGACCGCCTCACCTGGCGGTCGTTCCGCCACGGCATGCTCGTGTGCCACCAGGCCTTCTACGCCCGCACCGACATTGCACGCGACACGCCCTACAACCTGCGCTACCGCTACTCGGCCGACGTAGACTGGTGCATCCGCATCATGCGCGAAGGCACGCGCCGCCACCTGGCGCTCCGCCGCGTGCCGCACGTCGTGGCCCACTTTCTCGACGGCGGCATGACCACCGCCAACCACCGCGCCTCGCTCGGCGAGCGCTTCCGCATCATGGTGCGCCACTACGGACTGCTCACCACGCTCGTCATGCACGCATGGTTTGCCGTGAGAAAGCACATCCGGCAATGACGCCCGACTGACGATTGGGCGTGCCGCACATACGGCAAAGCAGAACGAAAGGGATACGATAAAAGGGCGGGCCATGAAAATCACCGATCTTGGATTTTCATAACCCGCCCTTTTATCGTATCCCCCGAAATCATATTTCCGGGATAGCGGACAAAGGCAGTCCCGTGGCCTGGGCAATCTGCCCGTCTGACAGTCCCATAGCCTTCAATTGCCGGGCTATCTCCACGGCGCGCTCCGTCCGGCCTTCTTCCTTGCCTTCTGCACGGCCCGCTATTCTTCCTTCCACCAAGCCCTCGGCACGGCCCTCCGCCCGGCCCTCGCTATAGCCGTCGTCACGGCTGGTGTAGAAGAGGCTGCGCATGTGCCGGACTGACTCCATGTAGCGGTCGTAAGCCCTGCGCTCGCGGTCGGGAAGAGCGTCTATGCGGAGCTGCTCGCGTGCCTCGGCCAGTCCGGCGGCCCGGGTATTGTCGTCGATCTTGCCGGTCTTGAGAAACTCTATCCACTCGTCGAGCGGAGTGGTGGCGACCTTGTCGAAATCGTTGACGCGCAGGATATAGTACTCGGGGAACAGGCCGCCGGCATCCTTGCGCTTTTCCACGTCGGTCTCAGTGATGCCCAGGAACTTCTCGCTCTGGCGGGCCGACAGTTTCAGCAGGTCGTGCGGTTCGTGCAGGCCCTTGAACTCGGTCTTGCCGTGATATACATAGTCCATGCCCTGCCCCAGCTCGAAATACACTATATTGATGGAGTACACCTTTCGCACATGGTCGTAGGAGTCGCCCTTGTCGATGTACTCGGTGATTGCCTTGGACACACCGTAGAGCATACGGTGGAAATAGGTGATCTCGTGGCTGTTCTGTATCTCGATGATGACCAGCTCGCCGTCTTCGGCCTCGGCCAGCATGTCGACACGGTTGTACTTGTCGAGCATCTCCTCCTGGTTGCCTTCGCTCTCGAGGAAGTGCTTGATGGCCAGCTTTCTGCCCAGCAGCGAGTAGAGCAGGCCTTCCAGCACGGCATGGTTGGTCTTGTTGCGGAGCAGACGCTTCATCGCCCAGTCAAACCTGATGTACTTTTCGTAGTGTCGTTCCATAATTCCATATCCTTTCTGCAGGCGCATGCGTACCCTTGCACGGGTATCTTGCCTACAGGGGCAAATTTAGCAAAAAATGCCGGAACTGCGACGGGGGCAAAGTCCAAAATTGCCTTAGCCGGTGAAATTTCCGGCAGGAAAACTTAGCAGGTGCGGTGTCCCACCGCACAGCAAGAAGAAAACATCGTTTTTTGACAGACACCCACCTGTCATTCACTTGTTACTGTGCGGTGGGACACCGCACCTACTGGCTATTCCGCAGAGACAGTTACACATTGAACACAACGACGAAAAAAAATCTACAATAATTTGGAATTGTATAAACAATTACGTAATTTTGCCAAAGTCACAGGAATCAACAAAACATCAAAATTTCACTTTCACCATCTGATCATTAACAACAAACACACATGAAAAAGCGGAATGCCAAGACTACAAGGAACTGTTCTCTGCCTGTTCCACGCAATATCCCGAACTGAAAGACATGCTGGACACTACATCCGGTTTTTTTGAAGGAATGGAACTTGTCACGACTGACGAGGAATGGGAGCAATACTGCAAGGACGTGATAAAACTTATCACTCGTTCCGATATTCCGGAAGCCGACAAGAATGCCTTGAAAATGGGTGTATCCGTAGGATATGCAAGCTCTAAATTATGGAAATTTGAAGAATAACGAAACATATGATGACTATGAACAATCTTTTTATCAGAAGGACCGTCTTTGCATGCCTGCTTGCCATAGGTCTCTGCACAAGCGTATGCGGACAGGAAACAGTACAAAAATATCTGAAAGTATCCCAAATATTCAAACTCTGCGACAAAGGCGACCCCGACGGAACCAAGATATATACAGAAGAGGTGTGCATACAAAACCATGACGGGAAAGACGTATTCTGCACTAAGATGAAAGTGGAATACCATATTACGGAAACAAGCAAGAAATTGGTCATCAAACGGAAAGTCCTGTCTTCAGAGAACAGCACGCTGTGCGACGACAAAGAGCAGCAGTTACAGATTCACCCCGATGTCACGTCCCGCTGGTCCGTTACTTCTATTCTCAAACCCAGAAAGTTAAAGGCCAAGTACATGTGGGCCATATTGGGCTGTCCTGTTACACAATCGGCAGACGGCCATACAATCGAATTTGACAAATCGGAAAGTTTCAGAGAAGAATCATTCAAACTCTTTGGACAAACAGTTTCCTATGACAGGTCGATAGAACGAATACAATATAAATCTGCCGACAGCTATTGTTTTGAGAACATCGAAAAGATAGTTTCAGAAAAGGACATATCCGTGACAAAGAAGAACGGGACAAAACACAATATCACCATTGTAAAAACCATTGTCGTGCTGTAACACGGATTGGTGCCACATACCTTTAATAGAAGGACAATGAAAGCCGAAAATCGCGGGAATGCATTTCCGCGGTTCTCGGTTTTCGTTTTTTATGACGCTCGGGGAGAAATATCAAGCGACGGGCAATTTGGGTATACCCCAAAAAGCTTAGTAACCTGAGTTCGGGATAAGAAAAGTGGTTTAAAAAGTTGGTAATCTCGATAATTT
>CAVHOL010000031.1:0-28549 GCA_963637655.1 bacterium
TTCGTCCTTCTTCAGTCGCATAGCCCGCTATGCTCCTTCAGAAAGACAGAAAAATCTACTCGGCTAAAATTCAAAAATCCATCAAAGGTAATTTTTAAAACCCGCCTTGACTGTAGGTCCCGTTTTTATTTTTCGAGAACAAGAAAAAGGAGGAGTACGAGGATAAGGAGCAGCGTCACCGGCATCAGCATGCCGCGCACCATCCACCACTGTCCGCGGCGGGACGGCCTCCGGAAGGCGCGGTGGATCAGTCCGGCATCACATTCCGCCGGCGGTGTCTTCGGTGCGGATGCGGCACGCTCGCGGAGCTGCCGCAGCAGTTCGCGCCGGCTGTCGGCGTAGATATAGGTATGGTGGAAGCCACAGGGCTTGCGGTTGCTGAAGAAAATCATCGTCACTGTATCGTTTTCTTTTCGCCCAGTTGCTGCAAGGGAGCCTCAATGCGCGGCTGCTCCTTGAGTTTCTGCCCTTCGCTCTTGCCGCGCCATACAAAGATGTCGTCCTTGTCACGCGGACGCAGATCGGCAAACCAGTTGAACTCGGGCAGCTTGAGGCGATCCGTCGGTATCTGGGTGATGGGGTACATCGTACCGACAGGATTCGACGTCCACATCTTCTCCAGTTTCCTTTCGGCCGAGATGAAGGCCCGCAGCGTGTCGCCCTCCATATAGTTGTGCTCGGTGAGCACGCTGTCCTTGTCGTCGGAGAAGTAGTAGATGCTCTTGACATTGCCGATCGACTCGGTCTCGCGGAGTGCGCCGTCGGTGAAGTAGGCCTTCATCACCTTCGAGGACAACTGGTTGTAGTGGTTGTTGTCGTCGGCCTTTTCTACGGAGAGCGCCTGTCCGACGATCTCGGCATAGCGTATGGTGCTGTCATTGTTGTACACTCGGATCACCTCGCCGAGCAGCTGGCGGTTGTCGTTCCACACGATGGGGTCGCGGAACATGGTCAGGCAGGAGTCCTTGCTGTTGTAGACAAAGGAGTCGCACACGGCCTGCACGTCGGTACGGAAGGCGCGGACATGTGGGAAGCCGTGCACCTCGCGGTAGACACTGTCGGTCTCGATATTGTAGGTGTAGATCTTGATGGAGTCGGCGTGCATGTAGAGCGTGTCCTGCTGCGAGAAGTCCTTGACGACGGCCCGTCGGGTGGCATAGCCGTTGCCGGTCTTGTCGTTGTAGTGGAGATGGTCGCAGTCGAGCTCGTTCTTGTTCTTGGCATCGATGTAGACCACATTGCCGAATCCCTCATTGAGTCCGGTCTTGTTGTCATGGAAGATACTGTCGCCCACGATGCTCTTCTCGCCGTTGACGATCGTGGACCGGCCGAAGAGCTGCGAGCGGTCGGTCTTGGAGTTGAGCCAGGCGTCGGAGGTATGGATGACATTGTCGCCCGAAAACACCTTGGACGGTCCGGTGACATGGGCCAGCTGACTGCGGGTGTCATAGAAGAGCGTGTCGGTCTCCACCCGCTGCTTGGGCGTGGTCATCTTCACATTATAATAGAATACGGCCTCGCGTGTATCGCTGTGGTATTCGCCCCAGTCGGCATCGAGTATGTCCTTGTTGTCGATGAGCCGTCCGCCGTCAAAGAAATAGGCCTCGTCGTTGAGCCGGTCGTAGTCGAGACTGTCGGTATGGAGCTTCTGTGTGCGGTGGTGGAGCCACACGTCATGGCGGGCATGCATCATCTGCTCCATGCCGTCGTAGTCGGCATAGTGGCAGGTGAGGGTGAGAGTGTCGCCCTGCTTGTAGCGCACATTGCCAAAGGCCCGGCAGGAGTTAGACTCCTTGTAGAAGTAGGCGCTGTCGCACCACAGGTCTGAACCGGCGTGGGTGAAGTGCACGTTGCCCTTGACGATGTCGGCGTCGGGGTGCGCCCCGCGGATGTCGTGGTAGAGTTCGCGGGAGTTGACGAGGTGTATGCGCTCGTCGGTCTTGGGACGCTTCTTCTTTTTGCCGGGAGCGGCAAAGGAAGAGACGAGGAAAAGTCCAAAAAGGCATAGAACCAATACAAGAAAGATTCTATGCCCTTGATATGTTTTTACGTTGCGGTTGTCAGGTGTCATTTGATCCATCCTTCATATTCGAAATCGCAGTTCTTGTAGCGATCGTTCATCTTCACGTAGATGGTCTTGATCTTGTTGACCACCCAGTCATGGAGGAACTTGTCACGTTCGCGGGCGAGCACCACGTTCTTCATCGTCTGGAAATCTTCGGTGATCGTGGCACGGTGGCCATCGATGCGGCTCTTCAGCTTGACGATGGCGCAGACCGTCTTGCCCTTCTCGTTGATCATCTGGAAAGCCTTCGACACTTCGCCCACCTTCATGTCCTCCACGACGCGGGCCACCTCGGTCGGCAGGTCGCGCATCTGGAATTTGGAGGTGCGTCCCTCCTGCGAATTGTAGGACATGAGTCCGTGGTTGTTGCGGGTTTCCTTGTCGTCAGAGAGCACTGAGGCGGCCTCCTCGAAAGAGAACTTGTTGTCGCGGATATTGTCGGCGATGGAGTCGAGCCGCACGCGTGCGGCTTCGGTGGCCTCGGCCGACACCTTGGGGATACGCAGGATGTGGCGCACCTTGATCTTGTCGCCGCGCTTGTCGATGAGCTGTATGATGTGGTAGCCGTACTCCGACTCCACGATCTTGGAAATCTTCTTGGGGTCGGTCAGGTTGAAGGCCACGTTGGCGAAAGCCGGATCGAGGTATCCGCGGCCCACATAGTCCATTTCTCCTCCCTGGCGTGCAGATCCCGGATCCTCGGAATAGAGGCGGGCCAGCGTTGCAAACGAGGTTTCGCCGCGTGTGACGCGGTCGGTGTACTCACGGAGATCGTTCTTGATACTTGCAATCTCATCGGGATCGATGCGGGGCTGCTTGGTGATGATCTCCACCTCCACCTCGGTCGGGACAAAGGGAATGCTGTCTTCGGGCATGTCGCGGAAATAGTTGCGCACGTCGGCGGGCGACACCTTGATGTCGGACACCAGTTTCTCCTTCATCTGCTGGATGAGCTGGTTGTTCTTGAAGTCATCGTAGAGCTGGGTGCGTATCTGGGAGATAGACTGTTTGCGGTACTCCTCGAGTTTCTCGCGCGAACCGGCACTCTGAATCCACTGGTTGATCTGCATTTCGATATTGCTGGCAATCTCCGATTCGGACACCTCGATGGAGTCGATCTCGGCCTGGTGGAGGAAGAGTTTCTGCACGGCAATCTGCTCGGGAATGGAGCAGTCGGGATCTCCCTTCCACTTGATGCCGGCCAATTCGCCCTGAAGACGCATCATCTCGACGTCCGACTTGAGTATCGGCTCGTCGCCCACTACCCATATCACCTCGTCGACAATGCTGCTTTCGGGCATCGGGGTTTCCTCGGTCACGCTGCCGGTACTGTCGGCCGGAGCGGCGGCGGGAGTATGCGCGGGCATGGCGGCACGCGCTCCCATACCCAGGAAGAGCAGTGCACCCAGAAAGGCAGAGAATATCTTGAATTCTTTTTTCATAAGGTGGATTCTAAAACTATCGTTTTAATTGATTTTTTTAGGCGGTGGGGATTTTCTATTCCCCACCCTTTCCTTTATTTATAAATATAAAAGAACGTACTTAATGTTTGTTGACCGTTTCGAGTACAGTCTTGTCTACCGTGACGGGGTACTTGCGGCGCAAGGACTCCACCCATTGCTTTTCGAGGTAGTCCTGATAGTCGGCCACCACCTGGTCGCGCACGTCCTCATAGGTCTTGGGGGCCTTGAGTTTCTCGCCGTAGGCCAGTGTGTATGGATAGCCCTTTACGGGTTTGAGCTCGGTGTCCTTGCCGAAGATTTCGTGGTCGACAAGTGCATTGTCGCCTTCTTTGAAGATACCCTTCACTACCTTGATGGTGACTGTACTGTCGTTGAAGGTCTTGCGCAGGGCTTCACCCCACTGGTCGAAGGGCAGGTTCTTGACCACGTCCTTGACGCGCTTGATGTCGGCCTCGTTTTTCAGATGACAGGAGATACCCTTGAAGCGGGGAGTGTCCCACTGGTACTTCTTCTTGTTTTTCTTGAAGTAGGAAGCCAGGCCTTCGGTATCCTTGGCGGCCTTGTCCCATACGGTACGGTTGCTGATCTCGTAGAGCATCAGTCCGTCATGGTACTCGCGGATGAGATTGCGCAGATCGGGGTCCTTGGCCTGCATTTCCTCGGAGCGGCGGTCAAGCACATCCTCTGGGGTGCATGCCGGCACACTGGCCTTGGCGATGGAGTCTATCTTGGCGCTGACGATGCGGTCGCGCAGGTTGCGCTGGTCGATAAACCGCAGGATGTCGGCATGCACAGAGTCATAGGGGAAGAAGTTGCCCTTGTCCTTGAGCAACACGATGTGGTAACCCACGGGAGAGAGGAACGGCTGGCTGAGCTCGCCTTTCTTCATGGCATAGACCTTCTCTTCAAACTCCTTGAGGGTCTGTCCGCGCTGTATCCACGACAGGTCACCGCCGTCTATGGCCGAGCGTTTGTCGTCGGAGCATTTGCGGGCGAGCGTGGCAAAGTCGGCACCGCGCTTCAAGGCGGTGTAGATGGAGTCGGCGCGCAACTTGGCACTGTCCTGCTGGGCCTTGGTGGCCTTCTGGCGTACGAGCACGAGAATGTGGGCAGGATGTACAAGTCCGCCGAGAGAGTCTATGCGGTGGCTGGTCTCCTTGTAGATGCGGCGGGCCTCAGCCTCCACGTCGGCATCCGTGATAAAGGAGGGACGCAGCTGCTGGTCACGGTACATCTTGAACTCCGACTTGAAGGAGCGGGTGGTGTCGATGCCAGCAGCCTGGGCGGCAAGCACCTTGAGTTTGTAGTTGATGAAAAGGTCGACGTACTCGTTGACGCTTTTCTTGTCGACAACCGTTTCAGAGTTGTTCTTGTTGTAGGAATACTCAAATTCCGACCTTGGTACGGGTACACCGTTGACGGTCATCACCGTAGGGTCTACCTGGGCGACAGCGACTCCTCCGAGAAGCAAGAGGAGGAGGGCCAGCAGCATGTTGTTCTTCATCTATAATTGCATAAGGGCGTGTACTGTAAATCCACGCTTTTGTTATTAGCCGAGAAAGTCACCATCCCGCAAAGGTGTGGCCTGCGGAATGATGACAGAAGACCGGCTATCGGTTATTGTTGTTGTACGTTCCGATTTTATTCGTGACGCGAATAGTTGGGTGCTTCACTGGTGATGGTGATGTCGTGCGGATGGCTCTCCAACACACCGGCACTGGTGATGCGTGTGAACTTGGCATTGTGCAGCAGGTCGATGGTCTGCGCACCGCAATAGCCCATGCCCGAGCGGAGTCCGCCGATAAGCTGGTATACCACTTCCTGTACGGTGCCCTTGTAGGGTACGCGTCCTGCGATGCCTTCGGGTACGAGCTTCTTCACATCCTTTGTGCCGGCCTGGAAGTAGCGGTCCTTGGAACCGTTCTCCATGGCTTCGAGTGAACCCATACCGCGGTAGCTCTTGAACTTGCGGCCGTTGAAGATGATGGTGTCGCCGGGGCTTTCTTCTGTTCCGGCCACGAGCGAACCGATCATCACGCTGCTGCCGCCGGCTGCCAGTGCCTTGACCACATCACCCGAATAGCGGAGGCCGCCGTCGGCGATGAGGGGAACGCCTGTGCCTTGCAGTGCGCTGTACACGTCGTATACTGCACTCAACTGGGGGACGCCCACACCGGCTACCACACGGGTGGTGCAGATAGAGCCGGGGCCGATACCTACCTTGACGGCGTCGGCACCGTTGTCGACGAGCATCTTGGCGGCAGCACCGGTGGCCACATTGCCCACGACGATGTCTACATTGGGGAAGGAAGCCTTGGCCTCCACCAGTTTCTCGATGACATATTTGGAGTGTCCGTGTGCCGTATCGATGACGATGGCATCGGCTCCGGCCTCGACGAGGGCCGACATACGGTCGAGCGTATCTACCGTGACGCCGACACCGGCGGCCACACGCAGACGGCCTTTCTCGTCCTTGCAGGCCATGGGCTTGTCTTTGGCCTTGGTGATATCCTTGTAGGTGATAAGTCCTACCAAGTGGTTGTCCTTGTCGACTACGGGGAGCTTCTCAATCTTGTTCTCCTGCAGTATCTGTGCGGCTGCGACGAGATCGGTCTGCTGGTGGGTCGTGACAAGGTTTTCATGGGTCATCACGTCATCGATGAGCTTGTCGAGATGGCGTTCGAAGCGGAGGTCACGGTTGGTAACGATACCCACAAGATGGTTTTCGTCGTCTACCACGGGAATGCCTCCGATATGGTACTCGGCCATGATGTCGAGAGCGTCCTTCACGGTGCTTCCGCGGCGGATGGTCACCGGATCGTAGATCATGCCGTTCTCGGCACGCTTCACGATGGCCACCTGACGGGCCTGCTCCTCGATGGACATGTTCTTGTGGATCACACCGATACCGCCCTCGCGAGCGATGGCAATGGCCATTGCCGACTCTGTGACAGTGTCCATGGCAGCCGTCACGAACGGAATGTTCAAGCTGATGTGGCGGGAGAACTGTGTTTTCAACTCTACTGTCTTCGGCAGCACCTCTGAGTAAGCGGGAATGAGGAGGACGTCATCGAAGGTCAGACCGTCCAGTACAATTTTATCTGCAACAAATGATGACATAAATAACTTAGAAATTTATTGCGTGCAAATTTAGCAATAAAAATCCATACCTGGGCAACGCCCTGTCCATTTTCACGTCTTGTTAATGCTATTTAACGCCATCCTGCACACTGTCCGACGCCGCCGTTAGCAGCATGCCGATGCGGGCGGGACCGGATCAGTTGGCCACTTCGGAGAGGAACTTGATGCGCACGAGACGTATCTCGTTGTCCTCGTAGTATTCGCCGAGTTCGCCGAGCGCGCCTTCCAGGGCCTCGTCCGGATTGGCAAAGTCGTTGTTTTCCTTGAAAAACTCGTAGATCTCGTCTATCTGGTCATCGTCGAGAAAGGTCTTCAGATAGTAGTCGATATTGATGCGGACACCGTTCTGCACGAGTACGTCTATCTTGTCGAGCAGCTCCTCGTACTCCCAACCCATCATCTTGGCGATCTCGTCGAGCGGCAACTGGCGCTCGATATAGGTGACGAGTTTCTGGATGTTCGTACTCTTGGGAGCCGAACGGAACACGAATTCCTCGGGACGCAAGATATCGTTCTCCTCGCAGTACTTGCGGATAAGGTCGCAGAAGGGTTCGCCGTAGCGCTTGGCCTTGCCCATGCCGACGCCCTGTATGTTGTGGAGTTCCTTGAGGGTGACGGGATAGAGGGTAGCCATCTGCTCGAGCGACACGTCCTGGAAGATGACGTAGCCGGGAAGGTTGAGCTTGTGGGCCACGCTCCTGCGCAGATCCTTGAGCATGGCGTAGAGTTGGGGGTCGAGCACGGCCTTCCCTCCCGGTTCGTCTTCGCCGTCGTCACCGTGGAAGTCGCGGTCTTCGACAATCATGAACGACTGCGGGTGGCTGATAAAGCGGCGGCCAGCGGCCGTCACCTTCAGTATGCCGTAGTTTTCCACCTCTTTGTTGATATAGCCCGAGATGATGCCCTGACGAATGACCGGATTCCAGAGTTTCGGGTCGGCGTCTTCGCCGTCACCGAACACCTCGAGCTGGTCATGCTTGTGTGACACAATCTCGTCGGTGGCCCGTCCCTTCACAAAGTCGATGATATAGTTTTGCCGGAAGTTCTCCTTGGTAGCGAGAATAGCCTTGAGCACGGTGACAAGGAGGTCCTTGCCTTCCCGCCGCTCTTTGGGATGGAGGCAGTTGTCGCAGTTGCCGCAGTTGTCTTGGGTATAGGTTTCGCCGAAGTAGTGGAGCAGCAGCTTGCGGCGGCATACCGACGACTCGGCATAGGCAGCGGTCTCCTGCAGGAGCTGGCGGCCGATGTCCTGTTCGGCAACGGGCTTGCCCTCCATGAATTTTTCCAGTTTCTGCAGATCGCGGTAGGAGTAGAACGCGATACACTGTCCTTCGCCGCCGTCGCGTCCGGCGCGTCCGGTCTCCTGGTAGTAGCCCTCAAGGCTCTTGGGTATGTCGTAATGCATGACAAAACGCACGTCGGGCTTGTCGATGCCCATGCCGAAGGCGATGGTGGCCACGATGACATCGATGCGCTCCATCAGAAAATCGTCCTGCGTGGCAGAGCGAGTAGCGGAGTCGAGTCCGGCATGGTAGGGAGCGGCCTTGATGTCGTTGAGCCGCAGCACTGCGGCCAGTTCCTCCACTTTTTTGCGTGAGATGCAGTAGATGATGCCGCTCTTGCCGGGGTTCTGCTTGATGAACTTGACGATCTGCTTGTCGATATCCTTGGTCTTCTGCCGTACTTCGTAATAGAGGTTGGGACGGTTGAACGAACTCTTGAACTCCTTGGCATCGGCGATGCCGAGATTCTTCTTGATGTCCGTGCGCACCTTTTCGGTGGCCGTAGCGGTCAGAGCGATGACCGGAGCCTGGCCGATACGGTTGATGGTGGGGCGTATGTTGCGGTACTCGGGCCGGAAGTCGTGTCCCCACTCCGAGATACAGTGGGCCTCGTCTATGGCATAGAAAGAGATCTTCATCGACTGGAAGAGCGCCTGGTTGTCCTCCTTGTTCAGCGACTCGGGGGCGACGTAGAGCAGTTTGGTCTTGCCGCTGTGTATGTCGTCGGTGACTTGCTGCACGGCAGACTTGTTGAGCGACGAGTTGAGATAGTGGGCCACGCCGTTCTCCTCGCTGAGTCCGTTGATGACGTCTACTTGGTTCTTCATCAACGCGATGAGCGGCGACACGACGATGGCCGTACCGTCCATGATGAGCGACGGCAGCTGGTAGCACAGACTCTTTCCGCCGCCGGTCGGCATGAGGACAAAGGTATCGTTGCCGTCGAGCAGATTGCGGATGATGGCTTCCTGATCGCCTTTGAACGAGTCGAAGCCGAAGTACCGCTTCAGTTGTTCGTTGAGATTCACTTTCGTAGTCATAGATTTGCTTGGGTTGCGGGGAGCGGCCCTTGCGGGTCTGCTCCCCGATTAGGGGTATTTTGCCGCCCGGACTGGGTACCGGGCGCTGCGGGAGGAGCGGTGTCAGGCCGTCTTCATCCGCTGTATGCGCGACTTCTCGATCTGACTTTTGGCGTAGTCGAGGGTCACGGTGAAGGTCTTTTCGCCTGTCGAGGGGGCTTCAAACATGGCGTCAGTGATGATCGACTCCACAATGGAGCGCAGTCCGCGGGCGCCGAGCTTGTACTCCACGGCCTTGTCGACGATGAAGTCGAGGGCAGCCTCGTCGAAGGTAAGCTGGATGTCGTCCATGCCGAAAAGCTTCACATACTGCTTGATGATGGAGTTCTTCGGCTCGACGAGTATGCGCCGGAGCGCTTCGCGGTCGAGCGGGTTGAGATAGGTGAGCACCGGAAGACGGCCGATGATCTCGGGGATAAGTCCGAACGACTTCAGGTCCTGCGGCAGAATATACTGCATGAGGTCTTTCTGGTCGATATGGGCCACATTCTGTATGGCGTTGAAACCTACCGTGTGGGTATTGAGGCGCTGGGCGATCTTGCGCTCGATGCCGTCGAAGGCACCGCCGCAGATGAAGAGGATGTTGCGCGTGTCTACATGGATGTAATCCTGGTCGGGATGCTTGCGACCGCCCTTTGGCGGCACGTTGACCATGGTACCTTCAAGCAGTTTGAGCAGGCCCTGCTGTACGCCCTCGCCGCTGACGTCACGGGTAATGCTGGGATTGTCGGCCTTGCGGGCGATCTTGTCGATCTCGTCGATGAAGACGATACCGCGCTCGGCGGCTTCAAGATTGTAGTCGGCCACCTGCAGCAGGCGCGAGAGTATGCTCTCCACGTCCTCGCCCACGTATCCGGCTTCGGTGAAGACCGTGGCGTCGACGATGGTGAAAGGTACGTCGAGCAGTTTGGCGATGGTACGGGCCAGCAGGGTCTTTCCGGTACCGGTGCTGCCCACCATGATAATGTTGCTCTTTTCTATCTCCACCCCGTTGTCGTCCTTGGGCTGCTGCAGACGCTTGTAGTGGTTGTACACAGCGACGGAGAGGTAACGTTTGGCCTCGTCCTGTCCGATGACATACTGGTCGAGGTATTCCTTGATTTCCTTGGGCTTGGGCACCTGCTTGAGTTCGAAGTCGGCACTGCCGTCGTGTCTTCCGGTCTTGGGGTCACCAAGCAGACCTGAGGATTCCACTATCTGGTAGGCCTGTACGGTACAATCGCTGCAGATGAACCCTCTGGCGCCGGTGATGAGCATGGGCACGTCACTCTCGCTTCTTCCGCAGAAGCTGCAAACTTTCTTGGGCATTTCTTTTTGTTCTTGTATTTAGATTATCCTTACTGGCGGTGTTTGGAACGGACCGCCCTTACTTGTTGTCTTCGCCTTTCTTGCGGGTCATCACGGCGTCGATCATGCCGTATGCCTTGGCTTCCTCGGCCGTCATCCAATAGTTGCGGTCGCTGTCCTGCCATACTTTGTCGAAAGGAGTGTGTGAGTGTTCGGAGATGATAGTGTAGAGCTCTTTCTTGAACTTCTGTATCTCGCGGGCCTCGATCTCAATGTCCGATGCCTGGCCCTGCACGCCGCCCAGAGGCTGGTGTATCATCACACGGCTGTGGGGAAGGGCGTAGCGCTTGCCTTCGGTACCCGACACGAGCAGCACGGCGGCCATCGAGGCGGCCATACCGGTGCACATGGTCGACACGTCGCTGCTGATAAACTGCATCGTGTCATATATGCCCAGGCCTGCGGTGACGCTTCCGCCGGGGGAGTTGAGATAGATGGAGATGTCCTTGCCCGGATCCACGGAGTCGAGGTAAAGCAACTGGGCCTCGAGGGTATTGGCAGTATAGTCGTCGATTTCGGTACCGAGGAAGATCACGCGGTCCATCATCAGACGCGAGAACACGTCCATCTGGGTGACATTGAGCTGGCGTTCTTCGAGGATATAGGGGTTCATGTACTGTGACTGTGCCTTGATGACGTCGTCGAGCACCATTCCGTTCATACCCAAATGGCGGGTCGCATACTTTCTAAAGTCGTTCATGATTTGTTGTTGTGCGAATTGCTTTTCTACCGATAATAAAAAAAAACAGAGGTTACCGACTGCCTTTGCCCCTTCTTCGCAAAGGAGGCCTGCAGACTGGCGGCGGAATGCGCCGCAACTGTCTGAAATGCAGCCTACCTTGTACAAAGATAGCAAAAAAAGTCGATAACCTCTTTTATTGGAAGAAGTTTTTTGAATTATTTCTTCATCAGCTCGTTGAACTCGTCGAGAGAAACTTCCTTCTCGTTGAGTTTCACGGAAGCCTTGAGAGCATTGGTGAGCTTCAGGTCAATGGCGCGGTCAACGAAATTGTCGACATTCTCGCGCTTCTTGAGCATCTCGTTCACGTAGTTCTCGAGATATTCCTCGGGCACATTGGCCATGCCGTACTGGGCAAACTGCATGCGGGCCATTGCAGTGGCGGCCTCCTTGATGTCGCTGTCGTCGACCTTGATATCATAGGAGGCAACGAGCTGCTCGCGGATCAGGTGCCAGGTGAGCTGCTTGATGCTCTCGTCGTAGTTCTTCTCTACGAAATCCTCGCCCTTGTCCTTGTTGTTGAGCAGCATAACGCGCTTGAGCAGGGCATCGGGATATTCGAGCTTGCCGACCTTCTCCTCGCAGTAGGTGCGCACGTCCTGCAGGAACTTGTAGTCGCTGTTGCCCACGAGCTGCTGCTTGAGCTCTTCGGCGATACGGCTGCGGAATTCCTCCTCGCTCTTCACCTCGCCCTCGCCGAAGATGGCGTCGAACATGGTCTGGTCTACGGGAGCCTTCTCGAAGCGCTGTATCTCGGTGATCTGATAACTGAAGTCAGCGGTCAGGTCCTTGGCCTCTTCCTTGCTGACCTTGAGCAGCGAAGAGAGCTCGGCCTCGCCCTCGGGATAAGCCTTGCGGGGGTTGAAGGTGATGATGTCGCCGGGTTTTGCACCTTCGAAGAGAGCTTTCTGCTCCTCCACCTTGATATAGGAAGGCATGAGCACGGCACCCTCTACGGTGATGCCGTCTTCCTTGGTATTGCCTTCAGCGTCAAGCTCGCGCAGATCACCCTTGAGCAGGTCGTTCTTCTCTGCGTCGTACACGTCGCCCTTGGCATACTGTCCGGCGCGGCTTGCGTACATGTCCACCTGCTGGTCGACGAGCTTGTCGTCTACCTTGATGGTATAGTAGTCGATCTTGTTCTTTCCGTTGAGTTCGATCTTGAATTCGGGAGCGACGGCGATATCAAACATGAAGGTGTAGGGAGCGTCCTTCTCGATGTCCACTGCCTCTGTCTGCTTCTCGGAAGGAAGGGGCTCGCCGAGCATGGCAATCTTGTTCTCCTTCACATAGTTGTAGATCTGCTCGCCCACAAACTTGTTGATGGCGTCCATTTTGACTGCCGGGCCGTACTGCTTCTTGATCAGACCCATGGGCACCATGCCAGGGCGGAAGCCTGGATAGGTAGCCTTCTTGCGGTAGTCCTTCAATGCCTTCTCGACATTACCCTTGAAATCGTCCTCTTCGACTGTAATGGTCAGCAGACCATTCACTTTGTCGGGATTCTCAAATAAAATTTTCATCTCCGATGTATTATATTAAATTTATTTTTGTCTTGATTTTACGTCACGGAAATGCAAAATTACGCAATATCAGCGTAATTGCACAATATAGTAATAGAAAATTTGTTTTTTTAACCTAACCGTGCCCCTTCGGCCGACATTGTGATCAGCCTTCCTGCAACTGTTTTCTGCGCCGCTCGGTGAGCAGCTGGAAGTCTTTCTTGCGCAGTTCGAAATTGTGTCCGAGATACTTTTCGCGCACGGTGTCGTTGGCCACCAGTTCGTCAGGGCTTCCCTGGAAGAGGATGCGCCCCTCGAAAAGCATGTACGCACGGTCGGTAATGTTAAGTGTCTCCTGCGCATTGTGGTCGGTGATGAGTATGCCGATGTTGCGGTACTTGAGCTCCCACACCACCTTCTGAATGTCTTCCACGGCGATGGGGTCTACGCCGGCAAACGGCTCGTCGAGCATGATAAACTTGGGGTTGATGGCCAGACAGCGGGCAATCTCCGTCCGTCGGCGCTCGCCGCCCGAGAGACGGTCGCCCATGTTCTTGCGCACCTTGCCGAGGTTGAACTCGGCGATGAGGTCCTCCAGCTTCTCGAGCTGCTCCTTGCGCGTAAGTCCCGTCATCTGCAGTACGGACATGATATTGTCCTCCACGCTCATCTTGCGGAACACGCTGGCTTCCTGGGCCAGATAGCCGATGCCCACCCGTGCGCGCTTGTACACCGGGTAGTCCGTAATGTCATGATCGTCGATGTAGATGTGGCCCTCGTTGGGCACCACCAGACCGGTCGTCATATAGAACGAGGTGGTCTTTCCGGCGCCGTTGGGCCCGAGCAGACCCACGATCTCGCCCTGGCGCACGTTGAAGGACACGTTGTTCACGACGGTACGTTTGCCGTAGCGCTTCACCAGTCCTTCCGTCCGCAGCACCATACTGCGCTGCTCTGCATTGTTCTCTGTGGTTTCGGTATTGCCCATCTTGTCGTGTAGGTCGGTTGTTGATATTTGGCCGTCGCACCCCACCCTATCCGAGAAGGACCGGTGGCGCCGACGTGCAAAAATTGCTTGCAAATATAGTCAAAATTTCCGAACCACCGGCCACAAGACCTAGATTTATTGCGTCCCGACTCGTCCGGCAAAGGCAATGCATCCGCAAAACATACATTATTTATATATAAAAGGGCTGCCAGCAGGAGCACGGAGCCGTCCCTTGCATCCCGCAAAAAACTCCGAGGGCCGTTGCAGTTTCCGCTTTTTATTGCTACTTTTGCACGCACAAACGTCAACACGCATGTTTATTGTCAATTCTCTGACCACACTCGGTCGCTACGTCATGCTGATGGGACGCTCGTTTTCCCGTCCTGAGCGCATGCGCATGTTCTTCAAGCAGTACATCAAGGAGATGTCCGCCCTCGGAGTCGACTCCATCGGCATCGTCCTGCTCATATCCTTCTTCATCGGCGCGGTCATCTGCATCCAGATGAAACTCAACATCCAGAGTCCGTGGATGCCGCGCTGGGTATCGGGCTACACCACCCGCGAGATCCTGCTGCTGGAGTTTTCCTCGTCTATCATGTGTCTCATCCTTGCCGGAAAGGTAGGGTCGAACATTGCCTCCGAACTGGGCACCATGCGGGTGACGCAGCAGATAGACGCCCTCGAGATCATGGGCGTCAACTCGGCCAGCTACCTCATCCTGCCCAAGATACTGGGCCTGGTGACCATCATGCCCTTCCTCGTCATCTTCTCGTCGGCCACCGGAATCCTCGGCGCTTACGGCACGGCATACGTCGGTCACATCCTTTCGCCCGACGATCTGACGCTCGGCCTGCAGCACGCCTTCAACCCGTGGTTTATGTGGATGAGCATCATCAAGAGCCTCTTCTTCGCCTACATCATCTCCAGCGTCTCCTCCTATTACGGCTACACCGTAGAGGGCGGATCGGTAGAGGTGGGAAAGGCCAGCACCGACGCCGTCGTCAGCTCGAGCGTGCTCATCCTCTGCTCCGACGTATTCCTCACCCAACTGCTCAGTTGAGATTTTTCCACACACCGCCAAAACACCAGAAGAATGATCGAAGTAAAGAATCTCTGCAAATCATTTGAAGACAAGACCGTCCTGACCGACATCAACGCCGTGTTCGAGGACGGCAAGACCAACCTTATCATCGGACAGAGCGGCAGCGGAAAGACCGTACTGATGAAAAACCTCGTCGGCCTGCTCACGCCCACCAGCGGCAGCGTGCTCTACGACGGCCGCGACTTTGTGTCGATGACCAAGAAGGAGAAAATACACATGCGCCGCGAGATGGGCATGATCTTCCAGAGCGCCGCCCTCTTCGACTCGCTCTCCGTACTGGAGAACGTGATGTTCCCGCTCGACATGTTCTCCTCCATGAACTACCGCGAGCGCGTGCACCGTGCCAAGGAGTGCCTCGACCGCGTCAACCTCACCGGCGCCGAAGGCAAATACCCCGGCGAGATATCCGGCGGCATGCAGAAGCGCGTCGCCATCGCCCGCGCCATCGTGCTCAACCCCAAATATCTCTTCTGCGACGAACCCAACTCCGGACTTGACCCCCGCACCTCGCTCGTCATCGACGAACTGCTCAGCAGCATCACCAAGGAGTACGACATCACCACCATCATCAATACCCATGACATGAACTCGGTGATGGGCATCGGCGAAAACATCGTCTTCATCTGCAAGGGGCACAAGGAATGGCAAGGCAACAAAGACCAGGTCATCAGCTCTACCAACAAAGAACTCAACGACCTTGTCTTCGCCTCCGAACTCTTCCGGAAAGTCAAGAAGGTGGAGATGGAAAAGGGGACCGACGCCAAGTAGCCGAAGCCCCACCGACACCAAAGGCCGGACAGGAAGAAAGCCGCGACAATGCCCCAAAAGGCCGCGACAACACCCCTCCGAAGACCAAGAAACAGGAATTTCGATATTTTATTGCAAAAATACGTTAATATATTTGGATATATCCACAACATTCCCTATCTTTGCAATCGCTTTCAGACAGGAAGTACAAGGGCGCTTAGCTCAGCTGGTTTAGAGCGTCTGCCTTACAAGCAGAGGGTCGGGGGTTCGAATCCCTCAGCGCCCACAAAGAAAAGAGTGAGAGAGAACATACTTCGGTTTGTTCTCTTTTTTGTTTTTAGGACGACTCCGGGATGTCCGCCTGCACAGCCGGTTCCCAGCACCGCCTATACTACCTCAAACCACCGACTGCACCCCAACACGCCTACACAGACAGGCAACCGCCACAATATGACAGAGAATCAGACCGAAAAACCATAAAGACATGAAAAGGAATTTTTTGTTGACAGCCCTCCTTCTATTGGGCATGGGCGCCAAGGCACAGGACATCAAGCCTGCCATCCCACGGGATGCGAAGTTAGAAGCCAAGATTGAGAAAACTCTCGGGCAGATGACGCTCGACGAGAAGGTCGGACAAATGCTGGAGCTGAACCTCGATCTGTTTGGGGGAATGACAGCCAAAAACGAATGGGACATCAACGAGCAGATACTCGACACCTGCGTCTCGAAGTGGAAGGTCGGATCTATCCTCAATGCGCCCGGCACCCGGGCCGCCACCGTCGCCCAGTGGCAGAAATGGATACGGCTGATCCAGAAGAAGTCGGTCAAGTATCTGGGCATCCCCGACATCTACGGACTCGACAACAACCACGGCGTGACCTATGTACAGGGCGGCACGCTCTTCCCCCAGCCCATCAACCTCGGTGCCTCGTTCAACACTGAGCTGGCACGCACCGGCGCTGAGATCTGCGCCTATGAGAGCCGTGCGGCCAACTGCCCGTGGGTATACAATCCCGTGACAGACCTCGGCCGCGACCCCCGCTGGAGCCGCATCTGGGAGAGCTTCGGCGAAGATGCCATCGTCAACGCACGCATGGCAGCGGCTGAGATCAAAGGCTACCAGGGCGACGATCCCAACCACCTCGGCAAGTACAATGTGGCCACGAGTCTGAAACACTATATGGCCTACGGTGCGCCCTGGTCGGGCAAAGACCGCACGCCCGCCTACCTCTCGCCCGCCATGCTGCGCGAGAAATATTTCGAACCGTTCAAGACTGCCGTACAGGCCGGCGCACTGACCATCATGGTCAACTCGTCCAGCATCAACGGCGTACCCGTACATGCCAGCTATGAATATCTGACAAAGTGGCTCAAGAAAGACCTCAACTGGGACGGCATGATCGTCACCGACTGGGCCGACATCAACAACCTCTACACCCGCGAGAAGGTGGCAAAGGACAAGAAGGACGCCATCCGCCTGGCCATCAACGCTGGCATCGACATGTCGATGGACCCGTACAGCGTGGAGTTCTGCCAACTGCTGAAGGAGCTTGTCGAGGAAGGCAAGGTGCCGATGACACGTATCGACGACGCCGTGCGCCGTATCCTCCGTGTGAAATACCGCCTCGGCCTGTTTGACGAGCCGAACACCGGCGGCAAGGGCTACGAGAAGTTCGGCTGCGCCGAGTTTGCAGAAAAGGCGCTCCGCGCCGCCGAAGAGGGCGAAGTGCTGCTGAAGAACGACGGCATTCTGCCGCTCGCCAAAGGCAAGAAGATTCTCCTGACCGGACCCAACGCCAACCAGATGCGCTGCCTCGACGGTGGATGGAGCTACACCTGGCAGGGATCCAAGGCCGAAGACCTCGCCACCAAGTACAATACTGTATACAAGGCACTCTGCAACAAGTACGGCAAGGAGAACATCATCCTCGAGCAGGGCGTGACCTACAATGAGGACGGTGCCTACTACGAGGAGAACGAGCCTAGCATCGGACGCGCAGTCCAGGCTGCCGCCGGCGCCGACGTGATCGTAGCCTGCATCGGAGAGAACTCCTACTGCGAGACTCCCGGCAACCTCAACGATCTCTGGCTGTCCGAAAACCAGCGCAACCTCGTCAAGGAACTTGCCAAGACCGGCAAGCCCGTCATCCTCATCCTCAACGAGGGCCGTCCTCGCCTCATCGCCGACATCGAACCGCTGGCCAGTGCCGTGGTCGACATTCTCCTGCCTGGCAACTACGGAGCCGACGCCCTTGCCAACCTGCTTGCCGGCGACGCCAACTTCTCGGCCAAGCTGCCCTACACCTATCCCAAGGAGATCAATTCGCTCCACACCTACGACTACAAGGTATCTGAAGAGGTGGGCACAATGGACGGTGCCTACAACTACGACGCCAAGGTATCGCTCCAGTGGCCCTTCGGCTATGGTCTGAGCTACACCACCTTCGAGTACAGCAACCTCAAGGCCGACCGCTCGCAGTTCACCGCCGACGATGTGCTGACCGTCAGCGTCGACGTGAAGAACACCGGAGCTAAGGCCGGCAAGGAGGCCGTTCTGCTCTACTCAAGCGATCTCGTTGCCTCCACCGTTCCCGACAACAAGCGTCTGCGCGACTTCACCAAGATCGAGCTGCAGCCCGGCGAGACCAAGACCGTCACCTTCCAGCTTCCCGCCAAAAGCCTCGCCTTTGTCGGCGCCGACGGCAAGTGGACACTCGAAGAGGGCGACTTCCTGCTCAAGGCCGGCAGTCTGACACTGCCCGTCGAGTGCACCAAGACCAAGGTGTGGGATACGCCCAACATCTGAGAAATCCAAGATTAAGAGAGATAACATCCGCCCGCTCTCACGGGTGAAAAACGGAAAGGGTCTATATGCCACAACAAGCGGCGTATAGACCCTTTATTCGAGTTTTGGATTTAGAAATTTTGCTTAAAGAAGCGTCGCCGAAGGGGGTGAATGTGCATAACCGCAGGTTCCCTACGGTCACCTGCGGTCTTTCCTCATAGCGGAACAAGCGTCCTCGTAGAGGGCGCCCTTATCACGCCATTTATCCGCAGGTTCCTTTCAGTCACCCGCGGTTATGCAGAGTTTGCCCCTTTCGGGGACATACCACGAGCGTAAATCCGAAACTTGAGTTATAACTTTTGTCCGTTTTTCATTTCAATCGCATATGGACCTCAGCCTATAGTTCATTCCCCGTTCCGACTCAATGGTCAGCCGGTTTTCTTCGACTATAGGCTTGATGCGCCGAATCAAGGTATACAGGGTTTCGCTGGCATTGGGTTTCTTCGGCCAAAGCGACGCACAGATGTCTTGTTTGGACAACTGGTGCAGCCGGTTGGAAAAGAACATACACATCAGACGATGCTGCATGGGCGTAAACCGGACCGTCTGTCTGCTGACGCGATTATAAAAACAGTCTTCCTCGTCCAAGTAAGCCAATTCCCCAACAACAACGGCTGCGCTGCCGACAGCAACGCAGTTGTCCTGTCCGGCAAGTGCCATGCACACCCCACCACCGTTCCCCGCTTGCTGTCGGCGGTAACGGAAAGTCATAAAGATAGCCCACATGACTGACAGAAGCGCCAGAGAGAAGGACAGCCGCTGGTCGCTCATGCCAAACACGTCGGCAAAGGAGCAGTTGGCATATCCCCTTACGGAATGGCGGTTCAGTGTCATGGTACGGCTGGCCAGCTGCTGTCGTCCATCGTCTTTTGCACTCTTTCTGCCCGTGCCCCGTCTGTCGTCTACCACATAGCAGAGCAGACTCGTCTCCTTCAGAAATCCGATCCGCAGGTGCGACCGGAAGTCTTCTATGGTATCGGGGGTCAGCCACTGGTCCTGCCTTTCCTGCAGGGTGATGACGAGAGCGCGGTCCAGATCACACTCGATGTCGCTCTGCATACGGTGGTAACTGCTGACACTTGCGGCGACGGCGGAAACGACAAGCACCGCCAGCACCAGTATGGAATGATAGGCTTTCATTTTCATCATGCGTACTCCTTGATGGTCATGTACAAAGATATTCTTTTTTTGGATAACTGCATCAGCACCGCCCCGAAAACATACCGACAGTCCCCTAAAAACCGTCTGATGACAGATGTCAGACAAATGTCAGACAGTATTTTCTTCAGTATTTTGAGGCTTTCATACTTTTGCATACAAAAAAGACACAGAAGATTATGAGAAGATTCTTGATTGCAGTTTTCATTCTGTCGCTGGCAGGTCTGTCGGCCTATGCCCAGGAGGAGAAGAAAGACACGGTCACGCTCGGCGAAGTGGTGGTGAAAGGAGCGCGTACAGTGAAGCGCGTCGACGGCAGAACCATCTTTCCTACCGACACAGAGAAGAAGCACTCGCATTCGGGCTATTCTCTGCTGAAGAACCTGACGCTGCCTGACATCCGCATCGACGAACTGGCGCGGTCGGCACAGTCCATATCCAACCGGGGTGAGGTGCAGATCAGAATCAACGGCATCGTGGCCAACACCAACGACATGCAGGCGATAGACGTGGCCAGCGTCACGTCGGTAGACTTTATCGACAATCCCGGCGTACGCTACGGCGACGGCGTCGCCTACGTCATCGACATCCATACGCACCGTCCTACCGTAGGCTATTCGGTGGGTGCGCAGGCCATGAACACGCTCACTGCGGCCTCGGGCTTCAACAACGCATACGCCGCCCTAAACAACAGGAAAAGCCAGTTCCGCATATTCTACGAGCAAGGCTACAAGGACATCAAAGGAAGACGGACGAGCGAGACGGCCGACTACCTGCTGACCGACGGCACCCGATACAGCATCAACCGCGACATGCTGGACAACAGGGTGCGCGCCTACAACAATTCCGTCGAACTGCGGTACAATCTGGCCGACAGTGCCACCTACGTGTTTCAGGCCACCCTGTCGGCCGCACTGGACAACAGTCCGCGCACATTCTCGCACTGGCTCATCACCGAGACCGGCAAGACCGGATATACGGCCACAGAGAGCAACAAGGGCAGAAGCACCACGCCTGTGCTCGACCTGTACTACCACCGGCAGCTGGGCAAGCACCAGACCCTGACGGCCAATGCGGTGGGCACCTATATTCATACGCTCAGCAGCAACTACTACGACGAGGGCGGCGCCTACGCCTACGATGTGGACGGCAGCACCTACTCTCTGATAGGCGAGGCCATATACGAGAATCGCCTCAAACCCTTCACGCTGTCGGCCGGCGTCAACACCAAATGGAAATACATCAGCAATGTCTACCGGGGCGATGCAGCCAGCACAAACGACATCCACCGCATAGGCACTTACGCCTTCGCCCAGATCAACGGCATGCTCGGCAAACTGTCCTACATGACCGGTATCGGCGCAAGTTACGAGCACTACCGCCAGGGCAGAAACACCTACGGATACTGGCTGTGGCGGCCGAAACTGCAACTGTCGTACCCGTTGCCTGCGGGCGTCAGCCTGACATACAGCATCGAACTGTCGCAGCATATCTCCGACATCGCGATGATCTCCGACACGCGCATACGCCAGAACAGCATGGAATGGACGGTGGGCAATCCTGCACTGAAGCCGAACAGCCGGCTGGAAAACAACTTTTCCGTCTCGTACAACCGGCCCGGATTCTACACCCAGCTGTCGGCCATGTACCGCATCAACCACAACTGCAACATGGGGAAATACACCCGCACCGCCGACAACCGGTTTCTGTACACGTCTGCCAACCAGCCGCACTGCAACATGATCTATATGAGCAGTTACAGCAGCATCAGCCTCATTCCCGACCGTCTCACGCTGGCGTTCAACGGCACCATGGCCCGGTTCTTCAACCGTGGTGACGACTACAACCACTGCTACACGGCTTACGGTGCCAGCGGCTACCTGACCGGCTTCTTCGGGAAATGGACCGTGCAAATTTCCGCCGACAGCGGCTGGCGCTTCATGGAAGCGGAGATGAAGGGATACAACGCCGGCGAAATCGTAGCCGCCGCCAGCTACCGCATAGCCAACGTCGACATCACACTGTACTACTCGGACCCCTTCCTGCGCAATCCGCTGCAATACCGCTCCACCATCGTCAACAGGTTTGTCAACAAGTGTACGAGCCGGCATTCCACAGATGCAGGCAACGCCGTGCAGCTCAGTGTGGTGTGGCGGCTGAACGGCGGAAAGAAATACCACGAGACCGAACGCCGGCTGAACAACAAAGACAAGGAGACGGGCATCATGTGACAGTAACGTCCGCACGCTCGTAGCGCCACGCAGTAGGTGCGATGTCCCACCACGCAGCAACAAGAGAAGCACAGACAGTCGGTCCGCCGACAACAGAAAGTGCCTCCCTTCATTGTGCGGTGAGACACCGCACCTACTATTTTTTCCCGTCCGTACATATATTTTTCCCGTCCGTACATATATCTCCATCCCCCGACTTGCGCCCTGCAGGTTGGAAAGAAGCCTCTTTTCCGACGCCGTTTCCCGCATTTTTCGGGAAACCGTCAGATTTCCCCGCTAAAATTCTTTCGTTACGGATAAATCCTTTACTTTTGAAGTTCGGGAACTCGGCGAAAAAAGTTCGGGAACTCGGCGAAAAAGTTCGGGAACTCGGCGAAAAAGTTCGGGAACTCGGCGAAAAAGTTCGGGAACTCGGCGAAAAAGTTCGGGAACTCGGCGAAAAAGTTCGGGAACTCGGCGAAAAAGTTCGGGAACTCGGCGAAAAAAGTTTGGGAACTCGGCGAAAAAAATCGGAGAGAAATTTTGATTTGATAAGGAAAAGACCTACAATTTTGGCGGCTACTGGAAGATCACAACACTGGACAAGAACAAATAGAATCAATCGTATTGCACAAACATCATGACCGGAACATTCATAGACAGACTCAAGGGGACCATTTACGGCCAAGCCATCGGCGATGCGCTGGGGCTTGGGACAGAAGGCATGACCGACGAGGACATGGCATGGAAATATCCGAACGGCATCACTCACTACAGTGATATTTTCCAAGACCGGCACCGCAGGAGATGGAAGATCGGCGATTGGACGGACGACACGGACATGATGCTGTGCATAGCCGATGCCGTGGTGAAAGACAAGGGGGTCAACCTCACCTCCATCGCCCGGAATTTCAAGGACTGGGCCATGGGCAATCCGATGGGCATCGGCGAAACGACATACAAGGTGCTGACGCCCGCCGACTATGTGGACAAGCCATTCGAAGTATCCAGGATGGTCTGGGAGATGGGACACCGCGAGGGTGCGGCCAATGGAGGACTGATGCGGACATCGGTTGTCGGCACGTTTCCAAAGGCCGTGGAAGAATGTGCCGCCAACATCTGCAGGCTGACCCATTACGATCCCCGCTGCGTGGGGTCCTGCGTCATCGTCTCCATGCTGATCCATAGTCTGATATACAAGGGCACCGGTCTGGAATATCATGAAATGATGGCAACGGCCATGAAATATGACGAGCGCATTTGGGAATATATCGACCTGGCCCTGTCACCGGACATACGCGACCTCGAATTGCAGGACAAAGACTCCGACGGATATACCTTGAAATGCCTGTCCGCCGCACTATGGGCCTATTGGCATGCAAAGTCGTTTGAGGACGGCCTGCTGACTGTCGTAAGGGCCGGCGGCGACGCCGATACCAACGCAGCCGTGGCATGCGCCGTACTTGGAGCGAAATACGGATATGATGCCATACCCGACGAGTACAAGGAAGGGCTGGCTTACCGGAGCCAGCTGGATGCAGTCATCGAAGGGCTGGCTGACGCCATAGAGCCGAAGACAACAGTATAGGCGTGGATTTTTTAATTTTAGCCGAGCAGATTTTTTAGAACACGCCATATAACTTTTGTAAATGTTTTCCGATAGTCTCAGAATTAATTACTAATTTTGCAGACCAGTAATATACATATTATTATCTCCTTTTTATGAAACTCGATTTGCTGACTGCCATTTCGCCCATTGACGGAAGATACAGAGGAAAAACCGAACCCCTGGCCGAATATTTCTCGGAATATGCCCTGATACGCTACAGGGTACGTGTAGAAATAGAGTACTTCATCACCCTTTGCGAACTGCCCCTGCCGCAACTCGCCGCATTCGACCACAACCTGTTTGACACCCTTCGCGACATCTACCGCCACTTCGACGAGGCCTGCGCCCAGCGCGTCAAGGACATCGAGAAGGTGACCAACCACGACGTGAAAGCCGTGGAATACTTCATCAAGGAAGAATTCGACAAGATCGGCGGACTCGACGCCTACAAGGAGTTCATCCACTTCGGCCTCACCTCACAGGACATCAACAACACCAGCGTGCCCCTCTCCATCAAGGAAGCCCTCGCCGACGTGTACTGCCCGCTCGTAGAGGAGCTCATCGGCCAGCTGCGCCAGTATGCCGAAGAATGGAAAGACGTGCCCATGCTCGCCAAGACACACGGACAGCCCGCGTCGCCCACACGCCTGGGCAAGGAGGTCATGGTGTTCGTCTACCGTCTGGAGGAGCAGCTGCGCCAGCTGCGCGAATGCCGCATGACCGCCAAGTTCGGCGGAGCCACCGGCAACTACAACGCCCACCACGTAGCCTACCCCGAATACGACTGGAAAGCCTTCGGCAACAAGTTTGTCAGCGAGAAGCTCGGACTCGAGCGTGAACAGTATACCACGCAGATCAGCAACTACGACTGCCTCGGCAGCGTGTTCGACGCCCTGCGCCGCATCAACACCATCATCATCGACCTCGACCGCGACTTCTGGATGTACATCTCCATGGAGTACTTCAAGCAGAAGATCAAGGCCGGAGAAGTAGGATCGTCGGCCATGCCCCACAAGGTGAACCCCATCGACTTCGAAAACTCCGAGGGCAACCTCGGCATCGCCAACGCCATACTCCAGTTCCTCGCCCAGAAACTGCCCGTCAGCCGTCTGCAGCGCGACCTGACCGACTCCACCGTACTGCGCAACATCGGCACGCCGCTCGGACACGGCATCATCGCCATGCAGAGCACGCTCAAAGGTCTGCGCAAGCTCATCCTCAACGAGCACAAGATTGCCGAAGACCTCGACAATACCTGGGCGGTGGTGGCCGAAGCCATACAGACCATACTGCGCCGCGAGGCCTACCCCCATCCCTATGAGGCACTCAAGGCGCTCACCCGCACCAACAAGACCATGACCGAGGAGACCATACACGAATTCATCGGCGGTCTCAATGTCAGCGACAAGGTCAAGGCCGAACTGATGGCCATCACGCCCCACAACTACACCGGAATGTAAGAGCAACCAATACATATGCAAGAACAACCTGCTACATGTAAAACACAGACGGACGGAAAAACAAAGAAGGATACATCCGCCGACACTCATACATTATAGACGGGTTCTAAAAATTGCCTTTATTTTAGCCGGGCAGACTTTTCTGTCTTTCTGAAGGAGCATAGCGGGCTATGCGACTGAAGAAAGACGAAAAAATGACGGATAAAAACAAAAAGGCACAAAGAGCATACCCGTCAAAATAGATTTTGATAATGCGTGGAATTTTCAGAACACGCCTATAGAACAGAAAAGAGAAACAAAAAAAATTATTAACCCAGGCCGTGAGGCCAACAACAAGCACATATTATCGTTATGGATTCAGAATTCGAAAACAAGACTCAGGATCAGCCGCAAGCATCGGCAGAGTCAAAGACCAGCGCCAACACAGAAGGATACAACCGTCCGTCTACCGGCTACCAGAAGGAGTACCGCAGCGTGAGCGGACGCCGTCCGCGCATACACACACCGCGGCCCTACAACACCGACAGAAACGAGAACAGCGACGAGGGTGGATTCCGTCCCGAAGGATTCGGAGCCGGCCTGCAAAGCGGATACCAGCCGCGCCAGCAAGGCGGATACCGTCCCCGCTACAACAATAACAACAACCCCGGCGGATACCGTCCCCGCTACAATGCCGGCGGCGACGACCAGCAGCAGGGAGGATACCAGCCCCGCCAGCAGGGAGGCTACCGGCCCCGCTACAACGCCGACGGCCAACAGGGTGGATACCAGCCCCGCCAGCAGGGAGGATACCGTCCCCGATACAACAATCCCGCCAACGGCGACGACCAGCAGCAAGGCGGATACCAGTCTCACCAGCAGGGCGGATACCGTCCGCGCTACAACGCCGACGGCCAGCAGGAAGAAGGCGGATACCAGCAGGGCGGCTATCAGCCCAGAGGCGGATACCAGCAGCGCGGTGGCTATCAGCAGCGCGGTGGCTATCAGCAGCGCGGCGGATACCAGCAGCGCGGTGGCTATCAGCAGCGCGGTGGCTATCAGCAGCGCGGCGGATACCAGCAGCGCGGTGGCTATCAGCAGCGCGGTGGCTATCAGCAGCGCGGCGGATACCAGCAGCGCGGTGGCTATCAGCAGCGCGGTGGCTATCAGCAGCGCGGCGGATACCAGCAGCGCGGTGGCTATCAGCAGCGCGGTGGCTATCAGCAGCGCGGCGGATACCAGCAGCGCGGCGGATACCAGCAGGGCGGCTACCGCCAGCACTCGGCCGACTACGATCCCAATGCAAAATACAGCATGAAGAAGCGTATCGAATACGCCGAAACACACATCGACCCCAATGAGCCCATCCGCCTGAACAAGTACCTCGCCAACGCCGGCGTATGCAGCCGCCGCGAAGCCGACGACTTCATCCAGGCCGGAGTAGTGACGGTCAACGGCACTGTAGTGACCGAACTGGGATCGAAGGTGAAGCGCACCGACGTCGTGATGTTCCACGACCAGCCCGTCACCCTCGAAAAGAAGGTATACGTACTGCTCAACAAGCCCAAGGACTGCGTCACCACCAGTGACGACCCGCAGCAGAGAAAGACCGTCATGGATCTCGTCAAGGACGCCTGTCCCGAACGCATCTACCCCGTAGGCCGCCTCGACCGCAACACCACCGGCGTACTCCTGCTCACCAACGACGGCGACCTCGCCTCGAAGCTCACCCACCCCAAGTTCCTCAAGAAGAAGGTGTACCACGTGTACCTTGACAAGAACGTCACCGCACACGACCTGCAGCAGATCGCCGACGGCATCGAACTGGAAGACGGCGAGATACACGCCGACGCCATCGAGTATGCCTCCGACACCGACAAGAGCCAGGTGGGCATCGAGATACACAGCGGGAAGAACCGCATCGTGCGCCGCATCTTCGAGCACCTGGGCTACCGTGTCGTGAAGCTCGACCGCGTGCAGTTTGCCGGACTCACCAAGAAGAACCTGCGCCGCGGCGACTGGCGCTTCCTCACCCAGAAGGAAGTGGAGATGCTCCAGATGGGCGCATTCGAATAACAATACACTTAAGACGGGTTCCTGGAATTTCCTCTACATGAGAGAAAAGCGGGACCCGCCCGTAAACAAAAAGTATGACAATGGAAACAAAACGTACAAAGGTGGTAGACGCACTCTGCAGCACCGACTTCGGAACAACCGTCTGCGTGAAGGGATGGGTGAGAACCCACCGCAGCAGCAAGGCCGTAGACTTCATCGCGCTCAACGACGGATCTACCATCAACAACATACAGATCGTCGTCGACCCGACCAAGTTCGACGCTGACCTGCTCAAGCAGATCACCACCGGTGCCTGCATCTGCGCCGTCGGTACGCTCGTCGAGAGCCAGGGCAAGGGGCAGACCTCCGAGATACAGTGCGAAAGCCTGCAGATATACGGCACCTGCGGATCTGACTATCCCATGCAGAAGAAGGGACAGACCTTCGAGTACATGCGCCAGTATGCCCACCTGCGCCTCCGCACCAACACCTTCGGAGCTGTCATGCGCATACGCCACAACATGGCAATGGCCATCCACACCTACTTCCACGAGCACGGATATTTCTACTTCAATACGCCCCTCATCACCGCAAGCGACTGCGAGGGCGCAGGACAGATGTTCCAGGTGACCACCAAGAACCTCTACAACCTCAAGAAGGATGAGGACGGCAAGATAGACTACTCCGACGACTTCTTCGGCAAGCAGACATCCCTCACCGTATCGGGACAGCTCGAAGGCGAGCTGGGCGCCACCGCTCTCGGTGCCATCTACACCTTCGGTCCGACCTTCCGCGCCGAGAACTCCAACACGCCCCGCCACCTCGCCGAGTTCTGGATGGTGGAGCCTGAAGTGGCATTCCTCGACCTCGACGGACTGATGGAGCTGGAGGAAGACTTCATCAAGTACTGCATACGCTGGGCCCTCGAGCACTGCAAGGACGATCTCGAGTTCCTCAACAAGATGATCGACAAGGGCCTGCTCGCCCGTCTGCAGGGCGTGCTTGACTCAGAATTCGTACACCTGCCCTACACCGAGGGCATCCGCATACTGCAGGAAGCCATCAAGGGCGGCAAGAAGTTCGAGTTCCCCTGCGAGTGGGGCGACGACCTCGCCTCCGAGCATGAGCGCTTCCTCGTAGAGGAGCACTTCAAGAAGCCGGTCATCATGACCAACTACCCGAAAGCCATCAAGGCCTTCTACATGAAGATCGACGAGGAAGAGTCCGGCTTCGGCGGCAAGTCCGGCCAGACCGTACAGGGCACCGACGTGCTCTTCCCGCAGATCGGCGAGATCATCGGCGGATCGGTACGCGAGGAGAGCTACGACAAACTGATGGGCGAGATCGAAGACCGCCACATCCCGATGAAAGACATGACCTGGTACCTCGACACCCGCAAGTACGGATCATGCCCCCACGCCGGATTCGGCCTCGGCTTCGAGCGCCTCATCCTGTTCGTCACCGGCATGCAGAACATCCGCGACGTCATTCCTTTCCCCCGCACTCCGAAGTCGGCCGAATTCTAAGACGCGCGCAAGACACATATGCCATACCCAAAGGGGCTGTGCCTGAATACAGGCACAGCCCCTTTCTTGTTTTGATTTTATCGGTGACTGGTAAAATCATCGCCGAAGATGGCGGCTGACCGTCCCCTAATAATATGTGTTGAAGAAACGTAAGGGCACAAAAAAAGCATCAGCCTCATGGCTGATGCTTTGTTCTTGTTGGGATACTCGGACTCGAACCAAGAATGACAGGACCAGAATCTGTAGTGTTA
>CAVHOL010000032.1:0-17438 GCA_963637655.1 bacterium
ATCAATAGCCATCTAAGCAGTCTGGATGGCAAACTCGTTATGCCCCTTGCTGAATTTCAGAAATGTTAAGTTTGACAACGTTTCTTATCCCGAACTCAGGTTATAAACTTCATACTCACGTCCTTTCTTGCTCCCATAAAAATCTCCTAGGAATTGAAGATATTTCATGGGGGCTGAAGTCGAGTTTTTTAGGGAATCACGCTGAAGCAGGAATTGTTCAAAACGTTGACTGTAAAATCTAGACATGCGGTTTCCTATATCTAATAGGTCGGTGTCATCAAAAGTTTCTTTTTGCTCCTGCGTGTGTTTGTAGATTGCATGATACTGCACACGCACACGGACTGTGTCTAACATTTCTTGAGAGAAAGCAGAAGGTATAGCGAAATAAAATGCTAGGAAGCTAAATTGTAATTTCATGATTAACCATATATAAGGTGGCAGATGGCAAAAGGTAGCAGATGGCAAAAGGTAGCAGATGGCAAAAGGTAGTAGATGGCAAAAGGTAGCAGATGGCAAAAGGTAGCAGATGGCAAAAGGTAGCAGATGGCAATATGAAGACAGAGGCAATTACTCCAAGTGAAATGTTTTAGGGTAGGTCCTCAAAATCCGTCTTGCCGGTTACATTATAGGAGTAAAGCCAAAGGTGTACTGTCGGAAGAAAATTCACTTCTGCACATCGGTATTTGCATCATCCTGACGCCTCACTCTTTCTATCCTGCAAATATGCTGTTTCGTCCGTTTGTCGTAGCTGATGCCGGCGAGGACGACGTCGCCTGTATAATGCAGCAATGACTTCGTGTAGGCGTTGCGTTTGATTTGGGTGATGGCGGTGTCGGCGTCCTTGTTCCATTTCAGTTCCAGGATAACGGCCGGTGCGTCTACATCGCGGTAGGGCAGCAGTACGAGGTCGGCAAAGCCCTTGCCGGAGGGCAGTTCGCGGATGGTTTCGTAGCGGTTTCTTGCCGTATAGAACGCCAGGGAAAGCACGCACGCCAGGGAATTCTCGTCGTTGTATTTCAGGATGCTTGTGTTTTGCTCATGCACTTCTGCTACGCTTGCCGCCACCTCGTCGGCATCGCCGTTGAGCAGATGCGCCAACAGGTTTTCCGACTGCTCCAAAGCGTTCGTCACCTCTTTCCAGCCGGTATCGGCAACGGCGGCTTCGAATTCCTGTCTTACCTCGTAGTTGGGGATGCCGGCGCACTTCGTGTCTTTGTTGTAGGAAAGGTAGCCCAAGTGGCAGAGCAGGGTAAGCACGTCGTCCTTGCACTCCACCTTGTGCATGTCGTTGCTGAAGCGCAGGGCGTTCACGCGCACCGGGACGTCGTTGAGGGCGTGAACGATGTCATCTTTCAGTCCGTCGAAATTCATCGTGATATACCGTCTGAGACTCTCGAATGTGTTGGTGCTTGTCCAGAAACTCTCGTACGACCGTCGCTTCAATGCCCGCATCACGGCATACGGATTGTACATCGCTTTCTCCTCGCCAAGCTCATAACCGTCGTACCATCGCTTCATCTCATAAGCGTCCATCGCTGTGTCGGCGCAGAGGCTTTCCACTTCTTTGACGGTAAAGCCGAAATACGGCGCCAGTTGGGCGGGACTGAGCATCGTGTATTCGTCGAAATTGTTGAGTGCCGACTGCGTGTTGTATCGCTTTATGGGCAGGATGCCAGTCATATATGCGCAGGCGAACACGTATTCCGTCATGCTTCCCTTGAAGAGGCGTCGCAGGAAATCCACATACTCGTCCGTCTGCTCCTCCTGTCCTTCGCGGCACAAAGCGTCCCACTCGTCTATGAGGCAGATGAATTTTTTCCCGGTGTGGTCTACGATACTTACGAGCAAGTCCATTATGTCGTCGTTGGGTTTCATCACCACGTCCTTGTACAGGCTCTGGAGTTCTCCGCAAATGTCACGTTTGACGTATTCCACGATACGGGCATCCTTGCCGTATTTCGTCACGAAGTCCGTCATGTCGAGATAAAGCACCGGGTAACGGTTCAGATGTTTCTCAAAGTCCTTGTCCCTGCTGATGGCAAGTTCCTGGAACAGTTCCTGGGAGTCGCATGACCGGTCGTAATAGGCATTGAGCATCTTCACCGCCGCCGACTTGCCGAATCTTCGTGGGCGGGTGACGCAGAGAAAGCGGTTCTCCGTCATCATCATGGAGTTCACCTCCGCTATCAGCATGCTTTTGTCCACAAACTTCGAGTTGCGCAGCGAAGCGAATCCGTCGTTTCCTTTGTCGAGATAATTTCCCATTTGACTATTGTTTTATTTTCCACCCGTCGATCGTCCCGGTCTTCGACGAGAAATTGCAGCCGATCTGAAAGACGGTTCTGTTGTCGGAGGTGTATTCCCTCGCATAGCCCATTTTCTCTATCTGCGCAAGGGCGTCGGTTGCCGAACCGTCGCGCTTGAACTCGAAGATATAGACATACTTGGGCGTTTCCACGATGCAGTCCACCCTGCCTTCGCTCTGTTCCTTCTCGATATAGACCGTGAAACAGCTGATCATACGCAGCACGAGGTAGAAGGTGTACTGGAAATAGCGTTCCTTCTCGCGCTCGTCGTCTTTGCGGCGCTGGTTGTACGGGATGCTGGCGAAGAAGGACGTGAGCAGCTTTTCCAGTTGGCTGCAGTCGCCTGTTTCCATAGCGTTCACCACTTGCAGTACAAAGGCGTCCGCAGGCTCTTTGGGTAGCAGATAGTTCGTTGCCGCCATGGTCAGGAAACCGTTTTTCACCTCGTCGTTCGGAAAGTCCAAAAGATAGGAATTGGTGTTCATGTTCCAGTCCTTGATGGTGAGATAGCCGCTCTGGTAAATCATTGGCAGGGGTGCTTCGACGTCCGCACGGTAATCTACAAAGCTGCTCGTGGGGTAAAACTTGCCCGTCAGCTCGTTCATGTTCTCCCTGCAATGGGAAAGCAGGCGGATAAGGTAAGTCGGCGTACCCGTGGCGAACCAATAGTCGGACAGTATCTTCTTGCTCAGGGCGTTCAGTATGCTGAACGGATTGTAGATGTCGAGCATATTGGGACTGAAATGGTAGCCGTCGTACTTGCGCTTCAGCTTGTCCTTCATCCCGTCTTCCGAGACCTTGTATCTTGTGGCCATTGCCTTGATAGACTCTTCAAACACGGAGTGGAGCTCCTCCTCGGTGATGCCGCAGAGCGCCTCGTAGCGCTCGTCCATGCTGATGTCGTCGGGCTGGTTGAAACCGCTGAACACGCTCACCTGCGAGAACTTGGTGACGCCCGTGAGCAAGACGAACTGCAGGTCGGCGTCGGCGGCCTTGAATACGGAATAAAATCCTTTGAGCACCTCGCGGTTCCAGTCCTCCAGCTTCCGTTTCTGGCCGTTTACCGTGATGTGCAAATCTTGGTCAAGTACATCCAGCAAAGGCTTGTCGTATTCGTCAATCAAGACGACGGCACGCAACCCCGTCTTTTCGTGTGCGGCTTTGAGTACGGAAACGAACCGTCCGCCCAAGCCTACCGCAAATTCATCCCTTCCGTATATGTTCTCCTGTCGTTCGACAAACTTCATCAGGGCATTGTCCAAGACTCCGGCGTCAGTAAAATTGATTCCGTTGAAATCAATATGGAACACAGGATATTGCTTCCAGTCTTTCTCCGTCTTGTCTATGGCAAGACCTTTGAACAACTCCTTCTTTCCCTCAAAATAGCATTTGAGGGTGGACACGAGCAGTGATTTTCCGAATCGGCGTGGGCGGCACAGAAAGTAAGTTTTTCCGTTGGTCACCAAGTCGTGGACTAACGCCGTTTTGTCGATATACACGTAACCGTCGGTAATGATTTGTTCGAAGCTCTGTATTCCTATAGGATATTTCATGTCTCGGACTTTTATGGTAATATGCAAATGTAGGTAAAAATCCGGAGATTTCCACACCGGCAGAATAAAAAATCAAGGCCGGTGTCCTGATGCCTGTCCCTTGTCGTACCGACTTGACAGTATTTTTGCTACCTTTGCAGCGTACTCCAAACAGTAAACGTCTGCGATATGTTTCTTACTTGCATAGCGGTATTGCTTCGTATACTTTCCAATCCGTTTTCCAATGTTTTCCAGAAGAGTCTGACGGGGCGGGGACATGACCCGCTGGCTGTCAATGCCCTGTCGTATGTGCTTCTGAGTGTGGCCTGTCTCGCTTTTGCCTGGCGGGTGGACTGGGGTGCGCTTGCCTGGCAGTTTTGGGCGTATGCCGCGTTGGGCGGCGTGTTCGGGGCCGTGGGCAACGGTTTTCTGGTGATGGCGCTGCGCAGGGGCGACCTGTCGGTGCTCGGTCCGGTCAACTCCTACAAGTCGGTCGTCGGCATCATTGTCGGCATCGTGCTGCTCGGCGAACTGCCGTCGCTCATGGGCGTGGCAGGCGTGGCGGTCATCATTTGGGGAAGCTATTTTGTGTTCGACACTACCGACGAGGGCTTTTCCTGGGCCTTGCTGAAAAACCGCGAGATACAGTACCGCTTGTGGGCGATGGTGCTGACCGCCATCGAGGCCGTCATTATCAAGAAGGTGATCATCTACTCGGACACTACCGTCTCGTTTGTCGCCTGGTGCTGGGCCGGCGCCTTCTTTTCGCTGGTGCAGGTGGCGGTGATGCGTGTGCCGGTATGCCGGCCGCTGCTCAAGGCCGGGGCGCGCGACTGGGGCGCATATCTTGCGCTCATCGCCTGTATCGGCACGATGCAGTACACCACCAACTATACGTTCAAGCATATGAATGTAGGCTACGCACTCGCCCTGTTCCAGCTCTCCACGCTTGTGAGCATCGCCCTCGGGTACAGGATATTCCATGAGAAGGACATCACACGCAAGCTGGTCGGCTCTGCCATTATGGTCGCCGGATCGGTGCTGGTCATCTTCGGGTAGGGCAGGGCGGCGCCCATAATTGAAGCGGGTCCTGAAAAAATTCCGCCGTAATGTCGGCAAAGGGATTTTTTCAGAACCCGCCTCCGGATATTTTTGTTTCACGCGCGTCGTTTCACGCACGTCACGCTATTTCACGCACGTCACGCTCCACTCGCCGCCTTTGACGATATCGTCATAGCGGAGGGTGTGCCCCTTCATGGGCTTGCCGTTCCACCGCATGAACTTGATGTAGCACTGTGCCGTCTCTTTGCGGTCGGTGGTGACGGTGAAGGTCTTGCCGCCGGGCAGGTGAAGGGTGGCTTTGCGGAAGACGGGTGTGGTCACCTCGTACTCGCCCGAAGCCGGATTGACCGGATAGAAGCCCAAGGCCGAGAATATGTACCAGGCGGACAGTTCGCCGCAGTCGTCGTTGCCGGCGATGCCGGCCGGCTGGTCGTTGTAGAAAGTCGTGAGTATGTGGTTGACCGTCTGCTGGGTCTTGCGGGGCTTTCCTACGCTGTTGTACAGATAGGGTACATGGTGGTCTGGCTCGTTGCCGTGGATGTACTGTCCGACAAATCCGCTGGCGTTGCAGTTCTTTTCATGGCTGTCGTCGGTGAGCGAGAAGAAGGTGTCGAGCTGGCGCTCGGTGGCCTTCGCTCCGCCAAAGAGGGCGACCATGCCGTCAATGTCTTGCGGTACGTACCATTTCCATTGCCAGCCGTTGCCCTCGGTGTAGGGATTGCCGCCGTTGGCGCCGTACTGCAGCGGATTGAAGGGTTCAAGCCATGTGCCGTCTGACTTGCGGGCCTGGAAAAATCCGTTGGCCGGGTTGTAGAGCGCACGGTAGTGCTGGCTGCGCTTGGCGAAATATTCGGCGTCTTCCTTGTAGCCCAGGCTGGCGGCCAGCTGGCTGACGCACCAGTCGTCGTAGGCCATCTCCAGTGTGATGGAGACCGACTGTGTCTGCAGGTCTTCGGGCATATAGCCGTACTTGTCCCAAAGGTCGAAGGGTGAATTCTTGTGGCTTCTCATCGACGACTGCTTCACGGCCTCGTAGGCGCGCTGCTTGTCTACGTCGCCGCGCAGTGCGGCATCGACCACGACGGGTATGGCGTGGTTGCCGATCATGCAGTAGTTTTCCTGTCCCCACAGTTGCCATATCGGCAGGTATCCGTACACGTCGTAGTGCAGGAACATGCTCTCGACGAAGCGCTTGTTGTACTCCGGCCACAGCAGCTGGTACAGGGGATGGGCTGCCCGGTAGGTGTCCCAAAGTGAGAAGGTGGAGTAGAAGGTGCTGCCGGCAGGCATGCGCTTCTCGCTGTAGTCGGCGGCGATGTAGCGGCCGTCGCAGTCACTCATGGTATTGGGCTGTATGAGGGTGTGGTAGAGGGCGGTGTAGAAGGTGCGCTTGTCTTTCTCGTCTCCTTCCACCTCGATGGTGCCGAGCCATTTGTCCCAGGCGGCATCGGCAGCCGACACGTATTGGTCGAAATCCCAGCCGGGGGCTTCTTCGGCCATGTTTCTGCGGGCACCGTCGATGTCTACGGGCGACAGGGCGACCTTCACGGTCAGCGTGTTCTTGTCAGACGGGCTGAACTTGGCTATCGCCTTGATCTCGTCGCCGTTGATCAGCGGGGTGCTCTTCTGCTCGTGTCCGTCGCGGAAGAACTGGAGCTGCTCTATCGGCTGGGAGAACTCCATGCGGAAATAGATCTTGCGCATCTTGGCCCATCCGGTGATGATGCGGTAGCCTTCGAGCACGGTATCGCTCACCTTGCGTATCTGGCCGTTGAGTATCATGCGGTCCCAGTCGCCTTTCTTGGCCGAGTGGAAGAGGTCGAGGAGCACGTATGCCGGCTGTCCTGCGGGATAGGTGTAGCGGTGGATGCCGGTGCGGGTCGTGGCGGTCAACTCGGCGTTGACCCCGTTCTGCAGCACGACCTGGTAGTAGCCGGGACGGGCCGATTCGCGGTCGTGGCTGAAGGTGTAGATGGGTGAGATGTTGTCGGCGGTGGTCATCGGCATCAGTGTGATGTCGATGAAGTCGTTGGCTCCGGTGCCGCTGAGACGGGTGTGCGAGAAGCCGTAGATCTGGCTGTCGTCGTAACTGTAGCCCGATCCGCAGTCATAGCTGGGCTGGTCGCGGGTGTCCGGCGAGACCTGTACCATGCCGAACGGCATGGTGGGTCCGGGATAGGTGTTGCCTTGAAGTCCGTCTTGTTTTGAGGTTCCGACAAAGGGGTTGACCCAGCGTGTCCATTCGCCTGCAGCGGCAGGCACGGCCATGAGCAGCAGGACGCAGGCTGTGAGTAGGTTTGATTTTTTCATCGTATTTTTGTTTTTCCCGTTTCACTGTCTTCCGGCAGTGTCCCGATTGGTGGGTTAGTATGTTGTAAAGGTACACTTTTTGTTCCTTTTGGCGAATGTTTTTCTGATAATAATTTTCAGAACCTGCCTACGTCCATTGATGAAATGTCTTGGGCACCCTACTCGTGTGTCCCCTACTGCCGTAGCGAAGCCCTGTACCACTCAAAGAGCCGGCGCACGCCCTCGTCGATTTCCACCTTGTGGGTCCATCCGAGCGAATGCAGTTTGGTGACGTCGATGAGTTTGCGGGGGGTGCCGTCGGGCTTCGTGTCGTCGAACACGATAGTGCCGTCGAAGCCTACCGTCTGTGCCACCAGTTGCGACAGGGCGCGTATGGTCAGTTCTTTGCCCGTGCCGACATTGACGTGGCAGTTGCGTATCTCGCCCAGTGTGGGCAGTGCGCCGCCGCGTCCCTCGCTGTTGTTGCGGTCTACCTTGCCGTCGGTCTTGGCCCCGTAGTGTACGGAGGAGTACTTGTCGATGCCGATGATGTCCTTGAAGTCGACGTTGAGCAGCAGGTGTACGCTTGCGTCGGCCATGTCTTCGCTCCACAGAAATTCGCGCAGCGGACGGCCCGTGCCCCACAGCACGACGCGGTTGTCGCCGATGCCGTAGAAGTCGAGCGTGCGGCGTATGCGTTCCTCGGTGTTGTGGCCGTCGACGTTGCCTTCGCCTATCTCGCGGCGAAGGGCATCGGGCGGATTGACCGGGCGGCGGTCCATGTCGGTACGTATGGCAGTCCAGTCGCCGTCGTGGAGCAGTTTGGCGAGATAGATCTTGCGCATCATGGCCGGCATGACGTGCGAGTTTTCGAGATGGAAGTTGTCGTTAGGGCCGTAGAGGTTGGTGGGCATGACGGCGATATAGTCGGTGCCGTACTGCAGGTTGTAGCTCTCGCACATCTTCAGTCCTGCGATCTTGGCGATGGCGTACTCCTCGTTGGTATATTCTAGCGGCGATGTGAGCAGGGCGTCCTCGCGCATGGGCTGCGGCGCGTCCTTCGGGTAGATGCACGTGCTGCCGAGGAAGAGCAGTTTCCGTACGCCGTGCGCGTAGGCGGAGGAGATGACGTTGCACTGCATCTTCATGTTCTGCATGATGAAGTCGGCGCGGTAGAGCGAGTTGGCCATGATGCCTCCCACGAAGGCGGCGGCCAGGACGACGGCGTCGGGCCGCTCCTCGTCGAAGAATCGTTCTACGGCCAGCTGGTCGGTGAGGTCGAGTTCGCTGTGGGTGCGTCCTACCAGATTGTGGTATCCGCGCCGGTAGAGATTGTCCCAAATGGCCGACCCTACCAGTCCGCGGTGTCCGGCCACGTATATTTTACTGTCTTTTGACAACATGATATGTTCTTCTGCTTTTAGATTTCACCGTCACTTTACGATGCCTTTTTCCAGATATTCGGCCAGGTTGGTGCGTACCTTGGCGCTGGCATCTTCTACGGCCACCTTGGCCATGTCGCTGTCTACCATCAGGCTGACGAGCTCCTCGAAACTTGTCTTGGAGGGATCCCATCCCAGTTCGGCGCGGGCCTTGGTCGGGTCGCCCCACAGGTTGACCACGTCGGTGGGCCGGAAGAAGTCGGGCGACACCTCTATGAGTACGCGTCCTGTGGCCTTGTCGATGCCCCGCTCGTTGATGCCCTCGCCCTCAAACTCCAGTTCGATGCCCACGTGCCGGAAGGCGTGGTAGCAGAATTCGCGTACGGTGTGCTGTACGCCGGTGGCGATGACGAAGTCCTCGGGACGGTCGTGCTGCAGGATGAGCCACATGCACTCCACATAGTCCTTGGCGTATCCCCAGTCGCGCCGGGAGTCGAGGTTGCCCAGGTAGAGTTTGTCCTGCCGTCCCTGCTTGATGCGTGCGGCGGCCAGGGTGATCTTGCGGGTGACGAAGGTCTCGCCGCGGCGCTCGCTCTCGTGGTTGAAGAGGATGCCCGAGCAGCAGAACATATTGTAGGCCTCGCGGTATTCCTTCACGATCCAGTATCCGTAGAGTTTGGCCACGGCGTAGGGGGAGTAGGGGTGGAAGGGCGTATTCTCGTTTTGCGGCACCTCTTCCACCTTGCCGTACAGTTCGGATGTCGATGCCTGGTACATGCGGCAGGTGTCGGCCAGTCCGCACTGGCGTATGGCCTCGAGTATTCTCAGTACTCCGGTGGCGTCGACATCGGCCGTGAACTCGGGCGAGTCGAAGCTCACCTGCACATGGCTCTGTGCGGCCAGGTTGTACACTTCGGTGGGGCGCACCTTGCCCATCACCTGTATGATGCTCATGGAGTCGCCCAGGTCGGCATAGTGCAGATGGAAGTGCGGCCGGCCCTCGAGGTGGGCGATGCGTTCGCGGTAGTCTACTGATGAGCGGCGTATCGTGCCGTGTACGTCATATCCTTTGCTGAGCAACAGCTCGGCCAGATATGAGCCGTCCTGTCCTGTGATGCCCGTGATGAGGGCCACGTTTCTTTTTTCCATATATTAAGGTCTTGTTTGTGTTTTTATCCTGACGGCGGGGCGTTTCCGCCTGCTTTTGTCTATAAGAACGGCGTTTATCCCGATATATTGTGTATCGGTCGACTCGTATTTCGTACAAAGGCCTTGTACGGACGCTACAAGGCCTTTGTACGGACACTACAAGGCCTTTGTAGCGACAGTACAAGGCCCTTGTAGCAGTCGTACAAGGCCTTTGTAGAATGGTGAGGAATGGTGAGGAATGGGGTAGGAGGGATATATAAAAAACGGCGATGGCGGCGGAAAGGATACGTGTCTTTCCGCCGCCATCGCCGTTGGTCGGTAGTGTATGGGCTGGTAGTTGGGCGTGCGGGGATTATTCTTCCGCAGCCACTTCCTCTTCTTCGGTGTCTTTCCCGGTCTCTTCGGTCGTGTCGTAGACAGGTATCTGGCGGTCGATGGCCGAGTTGAACGAGATGATGGTTTCGCTGCGCGACAGTCCGAGCGGCTGCAGTTTGTCGTGGATGATGTCGAGCAGGTGGTGGTTGTTGTGCGCGTAGAGCTTGATGAACATGTCGAAATCGCCGGTGGTGTAGTGGCATTCCACGATTTCGGGTATCTTTCTGAGCGCTTCTACCACTTCGTCGAATTTCTCGGGCTCGCGAAGGTAGAGGCCGATATATGCGCAGGTCTCGTAACCGATCTTTTCGGGATCGACAATGAAGCGTGATCCTTTGACTACGCCTAAGTTTACAAGTTTCTGTACGCGCTGGTGTATGGCGGCTCCGCTTACGTTGCAAACACGTGCTACTTCAAGAAAAGGGATGCGGGCATCCTCTGCCACAAGGCGGAGAATTTTCTTGTCAAGTGCGTCTAATTGATGATGTGCCATGGTCTTTGTTATGTTTATAAGCACAAAGTTATATTGTTTCCACCGAATTTGCAACCAATTAACGAATTTTGTACCCCAATTATTACTTTTTCTTGGTCGCGGAGTAACTGATTTTCCGTACATCGGCTTTTCTGAGTGCAAGTTTCACGTCGGTGATGACACCCATGCGTGTGTTGCGGTCCGCCTTCACGGATACGGTCATGCGCATCTTGTCTTCGGGAGACATGCGGCGTTTCTCGGCGGCGATGTAGTCGACGATGTCGGCGGTGGTGGCATACTTGTCGTTGATCTGTATGGCCGATCCGTCGGTTGTGGTGATACGGCCCGGCGTGTTGGGGCGTCCGATGTAGATGTACGATACGGCCGACTTCTTGGTCAGGCGGGTCAGTTCGGTGCCCTGCGGTACGGTGTATTTCACCTTGAGTGTAACCTTGCGCATGTGGGTCACGACCATGAAGAAGAAGAGGACGGTGAAGATGAGGTCGGGCAGGGAGGCGGTGTTGAGCGTGGGGACGGTGCGCCGCGGACGGTTGTCGAGTATCATGGCCGTCCTCCTTTCTCGGTGGTGTCGTAGGTCTCGGCTACGTGTTGCGGGCAGGCCTCGCGTATGTCGTCTTTCTGCTGCTGCGAGAGCCGGGCGTACTCCTTGCCGTACCGCTTGACGGCCATGCGGTTGCGCACGGCGGCATAGGCGGCCACGATCTCGTCTTCGAGGGTGAAGTAGAGTCCGTATCCGGCATCGGGGTCGCAGTCGACGGTGATGGCGTGTCCGTCGCCGGCGCGGGTGATGAAGTCGGCTATGCGGTCGCGCAGACCCTTGGTGGCAGTGGGCTGTCCGTCGAGGGTGAGACGGTTGTCGGCGGTGATGCGGAAGGCCATGACGCGGTGCTTGTCGATGTCGGTCGGGGTGTCTTGCCGGGTGTCGTCCATCGGCGGCAACTGGCGCACGAGCCCTTTGTCTACGTCCATGGATGTTGTCACGAGAAAGAAGGTGAGCAGCATGAACGAGATGTCGGCGGTGGCAGTCGTGTTGAGTTGCGGTACGCGGCGTTTTTGTTTTTTTATCAGCATGAGGGTTGCGATGGCTTGTGGGGGCCTTTCTTTCCGGGACGCAGGTATCTTGTGGCTCCGAAGGCGACGGAGCCGATTGCTGCAATGATGAGCAGCAGTGAGGTGAAGACAAACATGTCGGCGGTCTTCAGCCAGAAGGCGTCGGTATAGGTGTTGCCGTTGACGGTCATCGGGCGGGAGGAGCCGGCGGCGAAGGTCACGACGGCAATCAGCAGGGTGCCGGCGGCGACGGCGGCGGCAATGCGTGCGGCGGGAATGCCGTTGACGGTGCGTTCCTCCCGGTTGCTTTTCCGCAGGGCGCGCAGGGCGGCGGCGAAGGTCACGGCGACGGCTATGATGACAAGCACGGCCTGGAAGACGATGAGCGTGCCGGTGAGCAGGGGGGCGTTGAAGTCGGGGTCCTCTTCGAAGGGGTGCTTGTATCCGACGAGGTAGAACAGGGCGAACACGACGGCGATGAGTGCCGTCAGGGCGTAGAGCACGCTCTGCGACAGCCGTTCGGCGGAGATGTGTCTGAGGTCGGGTCTCTTCATCGCGAAAGTTTGTTTTTCAGTATGGAGTCAAGCAGCGTGATGGCACTCTCCTCCATCTGTGAGGTGAGGTGTTCTATCTTTGACAATATATAGTTGTAGAACAGTTGGAGGATGAGGGCCACGATGAGTCCGAAGATGGTGGTGATGAGGGCCACCTTCATGCCGGCAGCCACGATGGTGGGGTTGATGTCGCCGGCGGCCTGTATCTGCTCGAAGGCCATCACCATGCCGATGACGGTACCCAGAAATCCGAGTGAGGGGGCGATGGCGATGAAGAGCGTGATCCACGAGCAGCCTTTCTCCAGATTGGCGGCCTGCACGGTGCCGTAGGCGGCTACCGACCGCTCGATGTTCTCGATGTCGTCGTCGATGCGCACCAGGCCCTGGTAGCAGATGGAGGCTACCGGCCCGCGTGTCTCGCGGCAGAGGTCTTTGGCGCCCTCGATGTCGTTTTGTGCGATCTTTTCGTCAAGGTCGGCCATGAATTTCTTGGCGTTGATCTCCGACAGGCTCAGGTAGATGATGCGTTCTATACAAAAAGCCAGGCCGAGGACCAGGGCGAGTGCGACGAGCGACATGAAGGAGGCGTCGCCCTCGATAAACTTTGTCTTGAGTATCTGGTGCAGTCCGCCGCCTTCTGCGGGGGTATCCTCGGCGGTTGCCAGGGCGGTGCTGTCGCTGTCGAGCGCGATGCTGTCGGTGTCTTCGCCTGTGATGTTGTCGGCCACAGCCTCTGTCGGGGCGGCAGTCGTGTCTGCCTCCTTGGGGGCGGCGAAGCAAAACAGGGCGGAAGCCGCGAGCGTCAGTGAGAAGAGCCATCGCGCGGCGGTGTGGCGGTGGCGTGCGGAAAGAAAGTGTGTCGCTTTCATTGTCATTGGTGTTTATGTGGCGTGTTCTTGAAAACGTCTGCAAACTTACTCAAAATAGCCGGATGTCGTTTGCGTTTTCCTGAAAAATCGCGTTTTTTCGTTGGAGGCGGGTCTGCTTTGCGGTTTTTTGAATTTTGGAGCCGGCCTACCAGTTGTCCTCCTCGTCGGGGGAGGGTATGGTCAGTTCTTTCATGTCGTAGAACGAGCCGTTGTAGATGTCGATGTCTACGTAGCCCTTGATGCCCGACACGCGGCCGGCGTCGGTGTGCTGCCAGAATTTCCATGCGCCCTTGTATTCCACCTTGTCTACATAGTAGTGGGCGATCCAGTAGGGGTAGTCGTCGAAGACGGGGGCGTTGAGGTATTTCTCCTTGAACTTGTAGTAGGTGTAGAGTATGGGCTTGACGTGGTAGCGGTCTTCCACGATGTGCAGCCAGGTGAGCAGGTCGCGCTGGAAGTCCTCGACCTTTTTGCCGGCCGGCATGTGTTCCACGTCGAGCACGGGAGGAAGGTCGCCGGGCTCGAGGTGTACCTTGGACAGGAAGTGGTAGGCCTGGTCGCGGGCCGACGACTTGTTGCTCCAGAAGTGGTAGGCGCCGCGGATGAATCCGTGTTCGCGTGCCTGGTAGAAATTGTCGGCGAAATTCTCGTCGAGTTTGGTGGAGCCTTCTGTGGCCTTGATCATCACGAAGCGCAGCGGGCATCCCTCGATGGTGGCGCCGCGCAGTCTGTCCCAGTCGATGTCGCCCTGGTAGTGGGAGATGTCGATGCCGCGTATCTCGTAGCCGCCGGGATAGTTGGCGTCGCCGTAGATGGCCTTCCATCTGAAGGCGGTCGGACCGACGAAGAAGGTGTAGAATATCCATGCGTAGAATGCCGTGACGAGCAGAAGTCCGATCCACAGACCCTTGCCGTGCAGCAGGCTGCGCAGAACGGCTGTCCACGCACGGCGGGATCGGCGGCCCTGCGCCTGACGGCGGGACACTGTGGTCTTGCGGTGGAATCTTGATGTACTGCGCATGGCGGAGGTGTAGTCTTTGGGGATTTCTTTTTTGTAGGGGCGGAGGTTCGGAATTTTGGCCGGTGGCACTTGGAGTCCGCCTATAAAAATAGAGGAGAGAGTGAACCGCAATGTGGGCGGCTCACTCTCTCTGTTTCTCTTCCGTCTGTCTCTGTCAGACCTTTGTAGCCGTGTGGCCGTTGGGTCATGGGAGACAGCCGTATCGTGTGCTTGAGCCGGGAGGGGGCTGGGTGTGCAACGGTCAGCTGCTTCTCAGTCCTGTGGAACAAGGAGAGGAACCCCCCTTATTTCTCCTGCTCGAGTGCAAGTGTCTTGGTGGTCTGGTCGCAGACGTCGCTCGGACCCCAGTACTGGATAGGACCGGGATATACGTAGCAAGTCTCCTTGGCCCACTGGTCGCGCTGTGCGGCGAAGGTCTTGAAGGGCTTGCCCTCGAGCTCTACGAGAGCCTTGCGGATGACGGGCTTCATCTCGCCGTTGCGGCGCTCCATGTTCATCATCATGGTGATGGGCACACCGCCTGCTTTCCACTCGTCGGTGCCGGCAGTCGTGTTCTTCACGATGGCCATATAGCCGGTCTTGCCGTTGGCGATGAGCTGGGCGGCACTGGTACCGAGGGCGTAGCAGTAGTCGGCGTCGAAGTTGGAGGGGGCGGCGCAGCGTCCCTCGTAGCCGAAGAAGTGGTGCAGGGGAGCGAACTTGCCGGTGTACTTGCCTTCCTTCTTCCACTCGTCGAGCTTGGTGGCTACCATCTCGGAGATGAGCTTCTCGGTCTCGATGAGCGATACCTGTACGTTTCCGTGCGGGTCGCGGTCGAGGGAGAGCTGGCGGGCAACGCCCTCGGGCAGGGTCTCGAAGGTAGCCTTGTTGGCTTCGCTGAGGTGGCCGAGGATGTAGGCGCGCTGTGCTTCCTTGTCAAGGTCCTTGTAGTCGGCGCCGTGGGCGGCGAGCAGGTCGTTGAGCTCCTGGATGAGGCGGCCGATGGCGGGGATGAACTCGATGAGGCCCTCGGGGATGAGGACTACGCCGAAGTTGTTGCCCTGTGCGGCGCGGTAGGCTACTGTCTCTGCGATCTGCTCCACGAGGTCGTTGAGGGTTAGGTCCTTGGCCTCGATTTCCTCGGAGATGAGGCAGATGTTGGGCTGGGTCTGCAGGGCGCACTCAAGGGCGATGTGCGATGCGGAGCGTCCCATCAGCTTGATGAAGTGCCAGTATTTGCGTGCGGAGTTGCAGTCGCGCTCGATGTTGCCGATCACCTCGCTGTAGGTCTTGCAGGCAGTGTCGAAACCGAAAGAGGTTTCGATCTGGTCGTTCTTCAGGTCGCCGTCGATGGTCTTGGGGCAGCCGATCACCTGTACGCCGTAGTTCTTGGCAGCGTAGTACTCTGCCAGTACGCAGGCGTTGGTGTTGGAGTCGTCGCCGCCGATGATGACGAGGGCCTTGATGTCGAGCTCGCGGAGGATCTCGATGCCCTTCTCAAACTGGTCTTCCTTCTCCAGTTTGGTACGGCCGGAACCGATCAGGTCGAAACCGCCGGTGTTGCGGTAGTCCTTGAGCAGCTCTTCCGTGATCTCGATGTACTTATGGTCTACGAGACCGCCGGGACCCATAAGGAATCCGTAGAGACGGTTCTCGGAGTTGAGTTTCTTGATTTCGTCGAAAAGACCGGTGATGACGTTGTGTCCGCCGGGGGCCTGGCCACCGCTGAGGATGACGCCTACGTTCATGGCCTTGTGTGTCTCGCTTTCGGCGGGCACGAACTCTACGAGAGGCATACCGTAGGTGTTGGGGAAGAGCTGCTTGATCTCTTCCTGGTTGTCAACGCTCTGTGTGGGGGCGCCTTCCTGCACCTTTACTGCACCTTGAAGAGCCTTGGGCAATTTTGGCTTGTACGCAGCTCTTTCTTTCTGCAATGCACTTTTTTCCATAATCAAATTAAAAATAAGTTATATTAAAGTCGATTTTTCTTTGCTTTTGTCATTTTCCGGATTAGGCCCGGCAGCCTGCGTCTCCCCGGAAAAATCTGATGTGTATAAATCTAATGCAAAAATACGCTTTTTCCGTGACATGGTAAAAGAAATAAAAAAGAAAACCTGCAATAAAAACATTTTTTTGTATTCACTTGTCGTGTTGTATTTTTTTTCCTATCTTTGGCCTTGATAAGGCGGATTCTGAAATCCGTCTAGGGGCACACCCGTCAAAATTGGATTCTATAATGCGTGGAATTTTTAGGACACGCCTTCAACGAATATAAATAGTTATCAGTTATGGCCAACAAACGAATATTGAAGCGCACCATCAACAATGTGTGTGGTGAGTTGTTTGCAGAGTGTGTGGCAGTCTCCATGTACGGAGGCAAGCCCAACGGTACAGACGTGCAGTCGCTGCTCACGTCTATCCTTGTCATCAACAACGATTATATCCGCCGTGTATCGCACCCCGAACCGGGCATGGCGCCCAAGGTGTTCTACAATGATCTGACGACCCATTTCAACAAGGAGGTCCTGGAGATCATCGACCAGATATCCAGTCTCGCCTGACCGGCGGGAACAGCGTTTGCCACCCTTGCACGTCGTGTGTATGTGGTGGCTATTGTATTCATGGCGGTAATTAGCAGTACCGCCTTTTGGTAATGCGTGTTTTCAGAACACGCCAATATGTCGACAATGATACAAAGAATCTGCCGGTGGCTGCTGTACAAGCGTATGGGCTGGACAGCGAACGTCACCGTGCCGCACCCCTCAAAATACATTATCTGCCTTGCGCCGCACACCAGCAACTGGGACTTTGTCATCGGACTGCTCTATTCGCGTGCCGAAGGCATGAAGACCAATTTTCTGATGAAGAAAGAGTGGTTTTTCTGGCCGCTCGGTCCGTGGTTCCGCAGTCTGGGCGGCATACCCGTATATCGCAGCAAGCACACCCGTATGACCGACAGTATGGCCGAAGCGGCCATGCGCGCCGACGAGTTCCGGCTCTGCATCACGCCCGAGGGTACGCGCTCGCTCAATCCCGACTGGAAGAAGGGGTTCTACTATATCGCCTGCAAGGCGCAGATACCCATACTCCTCTATGGCGTAGACTACGGGAAACGCCTGATACAGTGCACGGAGAGCTTCGTCCCGACGGGCGACATCGACAAGGAGATGCACGACATCAAGTCCTATTTCAAGCCGTTCAAGGGCAAGCACCCGGAGTTGTTCACTACGGGCGAAGACGAAAAAGATGCCGGATAAAATCAAAAAGCACAAAGAGCATCCCCGTCAAATAATAGAATTTAATAATGCGTGGAATTTTTAGAACACGCCAGATATGAAAAGATGTTTTCAGTGGGCGCTTTGTGCCCTGTTGCTGGC
>CAVHOL010000032.1:17448-28338 GCA_963637655.1 bacterium
CCCTTCAACAGATATCTTCGGCCAACAGCCTTTGGCCGACAGCCAAGTGGAAAAGTCGGTCGCCGGCTTTTTCACGGCCTATTCTTCCCCGCCGTCTCTCGGTGCGGGGCAGGCAAGGGTATTGTCGTGCAAGGTCGACCGGCAGCACAGGCAGATCACCGTCATCGCAAGCGAGCATTTTGCCTGGCAGGACTTCACCGAAAAGTCAGTGCGCAATATCTACAAGCGGTTGGCAAAGGCCCTTTCGAAACCCTACAGCAAATACGACATTACCGTCCAGGTCAACGGACTGCCCATCGAAGAGCTCGTTCCGGGCTGCTACTCCGTCAGTCATATCCTCGACAATGTCTGGGGAGAGGTGGAGTATGAGGGCCAGCCGTGGGTCAGCAATGTGTCGCGTCCCAATGCCGTCACGCACGGACTGCAAAACCGCCACATCTCGCTTTGGGCCAGCCACGGCATGTACTACGATGGCAAGAAGGCGCAGTGGCACTGGCAGCGCCCCAATCTGTTCGGCACGACCGAAGACCTGTTTACCCAAACCATAGTCGTGCCCTATCTCATACCGATGCTTGAGCGTGCCGGGGCCGTGGTCTATACGCCCCGCGAGCGCGACTGGCAGACCCATGAGGCCGTCGTCGACAACGATACGCCTGCCACAGGCTACACGGAGGAAGACGGGCGTGTGGAGTGGCGCACGGCTCCCGACAAGGGGTTTGCCTGTCCCGTATCTGTCATCCGCGACGGCGACCAGCCTTTCGCGGCGGGTACGGCCCGTATGGCGAAGGCAGTCTCCAAGGGCAATGTCTCGACCGCTTCCTACCAGCCCGACATACCCGAGAGCGGACGGTATGCGGTGTACGTCAGTTACCAGACACTTCCCAAGAGTGTCTCCGATGCCGAGTATACGGTATGTCACCGGGGGCAGAAGACCGTATTCCATGTCAACCAGCGTATGGGCGGTTCTACCTGGGTCTACCTCGGCACCTTTGATTTCGATGCCGGAAGCAGTCCCTACAACTGCGTGCTGGTGACCAACAAGTCGCACGACAAGGGATATGTCACGACCGATGCCGTGCGCTTCGGCGGCGGCATGGGGCAGGTGGAGCGCGGCGGCATACGCAGCGGTATGCCGCGCTGTCTCGAGGGCGCACGCTACAGTGCCCAGTGGAGCGGGGTGCCCTACCGTATCTACAGTACGAAGAGCGGCGGCGACGATTATGGCGATGACATCAATGTGCGTCCGCTGTCCACCAACTGGTTGGCGGGCGGCTCGGTCTATGTGCCGGCGCTCGACGGAAAGAAAGTCCCCATAGAGCTCAGTCTCGCCGTGCACAGCGATGCCGGATGGTCGCCGCAGGCCGACGGCATCATCGGGTCGCTCGCCGTCTGCACGACCGGATTCAACGACGGCCGGTTGAACAGCGGCATCTCGCGTATGGCCTCCCGCGATTTGGCCGACGCCCTGCTCTCCGGCATTCAGCGCGACATTGTCGGGACGTACGGCAAGTGGAACCGCCGCGAAATCTACGACCGCAACTATTCCGAAACACGCAATCCGGAGGTGCCGTCGGCTATCATCGAGACCATGTCGCACCAGAACTTTGCCGATATGCGCCGCGGCCACGATCCCAATTTCAAGTTTACGCTCGCGCGTTCTATCTACAAGACCCTTCTCCGCTATATCGACCACCAGCACGGCCGCCCGTGTATCGTGCAGCCGCTGGCCCCGCGCTATTTCCGGGCCGAACTGGTCGGCGACGACAAGGTGCGGCTCTCCTGGCTGCCCGCCGAAGATCCGCTTGAACCTACGGCCGTCCCCACGGCCTACAATGTATATACGGCCTCGGGCTACTGTGATTTCGACAACGGGCAGACCGTGACCGGTACGTCGTGCACGGTCGACATCACGCCAGGATCGCCCTTCCACTTCCGCGTGACGGCCGTCAACCGCGGCGGCGAGAGTTTCCCGACCGAGGTGATGTCCGTCTATGTGTCGCCCAAGGCCACGAAGACGGTCATGGTCGTCAACGGTTTCCATCGGCTTGCCGGTCCGGCAGTCGTCGACGACGGTGCGCGGCAGGGGTTCGACCTCAGTGCCGACATCGGCGTGTCCTATGGTCTGACGGCCGGATGGAGTGGGGCGCAGACCTGCTTCGACAAGAGCCAGGCCGGCAAGGAAGGTGCGCGGGCCTTGGGGTACTGCGGCAATGAGATGGCCGGACAGTTTGTCATGGGCAACACCTTCGACTATGTGGCCACGCACGCCGAAGCCATCGCCGCATCGGGACAGTACAATGTGGTGAGCGCCTCTTCCGAAGCGGTAGAGACGGGCCTTGTCACGCTTGATGCCTACGATGCCGTAGACCTGATACTCGGATTGCAAAAGGACGACGGATATTCCCTTGTGCGCTACAAGACCTTCTCCCCGGCTCTCCGGCAGAAGATCGCCGCCTATGCCAGTGCCCGCAAGGCACTGATGGTCAGCGGCGCATACGTCTATTCCGGCATGGGCATGGATGCCGAGCGGCAGTTTCTCTCATCTACGCTCAAGGTCAGTGGCGGTGAGGACTGCGTGCCTACCGGCGACGGTGAGGTGTCCGGGCTTGGCATGACCTTCGGCATCTACAGCAGCAACAACCCGCGGCACTATGCCGTGCCAAGGGCCGATGTGGTGCATCCTGCCGACGGCGCGTTCACGGCCATGCAGTACGCCTCAGGCGGAGATGCGGCCGTGGCCTACAAGGGGAACGGATACCGCTGCTTTGTCATGGGATTTCCTTTCGAGTGCATCAAGGACAAAAAGCAGCGCCAGCAGATCATGCAGGGCGTCATGGGTTTCCTTCTGAAGTGACCCGGCGCCAAGAGGCGATTCTGAGAACTGCCTTTGACTGATATATTAACTAAAGGCGGGTTCTAAAAATTACCTTTGATGGATTTTTGAATTTTAGCCGAGCAGATTTTTCTGTCTTTCTGAAGGAGCATAGCGGGCTATGCGACTGAAGAAGGGCGAAAAAGATGCAGGATAAAAACATAAAGGCACAAAGAGCATACCCGTCAAAATAGAATGATAATGCGTGGAATTTTTAGAACACGCCTAAATATGAAGAATACCATATATAGCTCCATACTCGTTCTACTGTGCGTCCTTACGGCAAGCACGATGGCCGGATGTCACGACAGCGGGAAGAAGGCATTCAACCGACTGCTGTTGCAGTTGGCTGAAGAAGACCATATCATAGACCATAACGACTGGGTGGCCATCGAGAAGTGGATGAATGACAACGCCTCTTCACTCAGCGAATTGCGTGAAGGCAACCGTCCCGACATCAAGAAGACAAAGGAATATATCACGGATTTCTTCAAAAAACGCCGACCGTCCACAGACATCACTTTTGTCGGTATCGGAGGCAAGCCCTTTCTTGCCGTGCATCTCTACCTGGAACGTTCCGGCAGCATGACACCCTACGACAGTCGAGAAGGTGACGGGGTGTTCAAGTCGGCCATCGTGCAACTGTTGAACAGCCTTCCCGGCGACAATGCTGACAACCGTATCTATATCGTCAACAGCACGGTAAACGCCTACCCAAAAGGCTTTGACAGATTTCTTTCCGACACCGATATCTTTGAAAGCACCAAGGGCATAGGCGATGCAAGTTATACCGACTTCAGCTCGATCTTCAGCGACCTGCTGGACAAGACCGGAGACAATGACCTCAGTATACTGGTCACCGACATGATCTACTCCACGAAGAGCATGAGCGGGGTAAGTCCGGAGAAGATATTCAACGAGGCCGAAGGGATGGCCAACGCCGTCTTCAAAAATTTCGGCACCCAAAAATCAATGTTGGTCGTCAAACTGCACAGTGGCTATCACGGCCCCTACTACAGCTATGACACGCCCTCGTCCGGCAGACGCTACGACGGACAGCGTCCCTACTACATGGTCATCGTGGCCTCCAATGCAAACATGGCCCGCCTGACCACCGACAGCCACTATCAAGTCTTCGCCAGAATGACACGGATTAAAGGATACGAGGACGAATACCTTTTCAGTGCGGCTGCACCCTACAACCCTTACCACTCACTGCTACTGAACCACCGCGACATACACGGCCGGTTCAAACCAGAAAGAGGATCCGGTACTCAAGTCACCTCCATTACTGATGTGGAAACAGACCCCGAAACAAAAGACCTCAAGCTAATACTGGCAGTCGACCTCAGCCACATGTTCATTGCGGACAGTTATCTTGCAAACCCGAAAAACTACGAGATCACATCGGGCTGCGACATGAAAATTACCTCAGTACGCCCCATCAAGAGCGGTGACCTCACAGAGGCCGAAAAGCGGTATGCAGGAACGGCCACCCATCTTTTCACACTCTGTGCAGGAAGAACCATACCGAAAGACGAAATACATATACGGTTGAAGAACAAATTGCCGGCATGGGTCGCCGACACGTCTACAGACGACGACCGCGACACCCACGCGGCAGATTTCAGCAAAACGACATTCGGTCTGAAATATCTGTTGGGCGGAATATACCAGTCGTACAAGAAAAGTGCGGGCGGCGTGCCCGACTACTTTGACCTTGAACTCAAGCTGAGCGAATAGCCGCAAGACAGGCACCGTCGGTCACAGTTTCACAAAGAATAAGAGCAACAAAATATATGAAGAACATCATACTATTGGCAGCAGGACTTCTGCTGACCCTCCTCTTCCTCATCATGTCAGCGACAGTATTTGAGGGAATGTACTATGAACGGGAATTTTCCAACGAGATGTACAACCTGGGGCTCTACCTTCCCGCCTCAATCCTTGTTTCCGGCATGGCTTGGGGGGCTGCAGCGGTGTACTACTACCTCATCAATTCGGTCAACTTCTCACGATGGTACCATTGGCTCGTCATGCTCATTGCCACCGCAGTACTGTCCACTGTTTGCATACGCGCCTACACTGCCAGTGCACTTGCTGACGAGGGACTTAGTTTCAGCCATCAGCTGACAGCTTTTTCTGGCATTTGCGCCATCACGAATACGGCATTTTTCATCATCGCTTCCTTTTCGCTAAGATGGTGGAGTTCCAACTGCCGCCACACCCCCATCCCCGAATAGAGAACACCCCACACGTTTTTCCACAACGGAAAATCCATTTCAAAACAAGAGCAAACAAAAACATCATACGACAGTGAGACTTTTCTTATTCCTGGTCGGCGGAACCGGTTCCCGCGTATTGCGTCCGCTCATCATGCAGTTTGCGGCGGGCATACATCCAACTGACGAGGCCGGCAATGCCATACCTTTGGAAGTTGTACCCCTTGTCATCGACCCCCACAAAGCCAACGAAGACCTGAAACGCACAGACAATCTCCTCCGCTGGTACAAACAAATACACCATACCCTGTACGGGCAACGCAGTGACGCCACACACGGTTTTTTCTCGGTCAAGATATCGACACTCAGCGACATCTGTCCGCAAGGCACGGAATTGGCAGACACGTTTCAGATGAGACTCAGTACACTGGAATCAGCAAAATTCCGCGACTACATCAACTACAACACGATGGACACCGCCAACCAGGCTCTGTGTTCCATGATGTTTTCCGACTACCAACTTGAGACGAAGATGGACATCGGCTTTGTCGGAAGCCCGAATATCGGAAGCATAGCACTCAACGAGCTGAAAGACAGCGAGGAATTCAAACAATTCTCCAATGTATTTCAAAAAGAAGACCGCTTATTTATCGTCAGTTCGATATTCGGCGGAACAGGCGCTGCCGGATACCCTGTCATCGTGAACAACATCCGCAATGCCGATAATAACACCTCCATCAACAACCGCGGAGACCTACGCAACGCAAAGATCGGAGCGCTCACAGTATTGCCCTACTTCAACGTACAACAAGACGAGAACAGTCCGATTTCACGGACCGACTTTATCTCAAAGACAAAATCAGCCCTATATTACTATCATGACAACCTGACCGGGCTACGACAGGACGGCAAGGACACAGGTGCCTCGAAAATCAACGCATGTTATTATCTCGGCGACGAGGTACCGTCAACCCCATACTTCAATGATCCTGGCGGTAACGGCCAACGAAACGATGCCCACATCGTGGAATTTGTCGGAGCCTTGTCCATACTCGACTTTCTCCAAATACCAGACGACCAACTCGTCACAACCGACGGCAAGGCTATCCGCCCCATTTACAAAGAATACGGATTGGCCAATGACACAAGGAACGTCACACTCAAAGACTTGGGACTACAGACTCGGATTTCCATCAATGAGCAGATGGCCAAATTCCATCTTGCCTACATGTATATCACATATCGGCTACGCGAAGATATAGGGCACGGATACACACTCGACAAGCCAGCAATAGCAAAAGGATTTCTGTCTACCTCGTTCTTCACTACGCTAACGGCCAACTTCTTCGTAGCCTACACGCAATGGCTCAAGGAATTGCGAAACAACCAAAGAAGTTTTGCTCCGTTCAACCTCGATACACAGGAAATAAAAAACTGTTTGAACCACATCGAAGCAAGAAGCGGATTTCTGAAGACCCCGCCCAACTACAAGCACATACTCTCCGCACTCAACGCAGCCTCACAAAAGGCAGTCAAAACCAACGCCTTTGGCGAAACAGAAACCGCCGGCAAACTCCTTGGCCTACTCGACATGGTCTTGGGGAAGCTGCTTGACGAAAAATACGACTCTGTGGTCTGAACCATTCAAAAGAAACGACACCATGAGCAAAATACTGGCATACAACAACAAGACAACCGGCGAAAGCTGGATACCGCTTGGCGGTCAATACTCTGCCGACGAAATAGAAATGATAGCCGATCCGAACGGCGGACTGTCGCAAAGGCCACGGACCGCCATTCCTAGTCCGTTTGCCCAAATAGACTTGGTCAAAAATGCCTTTCACCGGCTATCGACCCACGCTGACCTTCATGGGGAAACCATGGACGAAAAGCTCGTGTCAGACGCGCTGGACATCGCCCAACTGTTTTTCTGCTACAATGAACTGACAGAAAGCCTACACATCATCACATGGAACAAAGCGACAGAGATTGCCAAGCTGCAGGCCAGTCCACAACACAAGATTGTCGGAGAGACGCTTGATATGTTCCTCAGACAAGACCAGGAAGCCTTCAACTTTGCAAAGATGGACAGGCTTCACTTCCTTGTCTACGGCAACTCAGTCATCGGAGGTACGTCGCCTGTCACCCTTTTCATGGCCAGTCCCAACGCCGCACAAGACATGTACGACATTCCTTTGGAACAGAACGTGAAGATATTCTCCCGATGGCGTCCGCTCTACCAACGGGAAAAGCGTTTTGTAGTCTACTGCTACGCGCTCTTCACGGCCTACCCGGAACTCAAACAATTGTGCAGTGAAGTCAATGCCTATCTGATCAGAAACTTCCGTCTTCTACCGCAAGACATACAGTCGGACATCACCAAAAACATAGGCAACCCAGAAGCGCTCGACATGGACAAGACCGACAAGGCCCTCAACTACTTGAACGCCAACTTCGACAAGATGGAAGATGGAGTACAGGTCCTAGGCGTTCCGCTCTACTGTGCACGCCAGCAAGACATAGAAGAAGATATTGCGGCAAGTGATTTCAGAATGCAAAGCGACAAAGCGACAATGGACGACAAGACACCGCTCGTCCTGCAAAATCATCTGAATGCACCCGCCAACGATGCCTTCAGATACATTGTCGACAACTGGGACGACTCCATCGTCATCACGCCCGAGGACTATGCACTTTCTCCGGAGAAAAGGCTTCTTCCAGGCACAACCCATCAGTATCCGTGGCTCACAGACGATGACTTTTTAGAACCGGTACTCATCAAACTCGACTATACCATCAACCGCGACTGCTTCTTCGACGGCAACATCTCGCAGGAGACAAGAGAGACTGACGACAATGACTTTCTATTGCCCATCAAACCGCTTTTCTTCAAATATTTCAATGTCTGCGACCTATGGGGAACGATAGGTGGACGGCTGCGTTTCGAACTGCGGCATTCCAAAACCGGACAGACTGAGAGCGTCAAAGCCATCCTGCGGATACCTGTGCAAAAGACCGGCCACTACGTCACGCTTTCGCGGACATACATACAGTCGACAGACGGCAATCTGGCATACGACAACGGACGAAATTGCGGAAAGTTCATCACCATACCGTTTGCTGTCGCCATTTTCCCGTTTGCCAAGACCACACAACCGGGACAATACCACATACAACTCATCGACCGGGCACTCGGACCACTGGAAAACTACGCCGTCAGCCTTACGTTCCACGACAGTACCCATGACAAACAGACTGTATGCACAGCAAGAAAGCGGAGCTTGAAAGCCGTCAAAAGAGTCGGTTCGCAGTACTACAGGTTCAACGGTTCGTTCGACCATATCGAGACTTCGCTGACCGACGACCTAAACAGAATCGTAGCCAAAGGCATCATCTGTCCCCGGTGGGCCAACCATATCGAAGGCCATGAAGCCTTCACCTTCGCCGTAGATTTCGGTACGACCAACACCCATGTGGAATGTATGCGCGAAAACCAGATGCCGACACCGCTCAAGGTGGACTCTGCCACACAGGAGCGCATGGTCGCCACATTGTACAACGGAAAAAGCATCCTATACGATGTCATACTTCATCAGGAATTCCTACCACAAGCCATCGGAGGAGAATACGGATTTCCCCAACGCACGGTACTGTCAGAGAGCGAGCACCTCAATGCAGCACAGGCCGACAATATCATCGCCCTATGTGACGCAAACATCCCCTTCATCTACGAAAAAGAATCCATCGGATACGGCAACCGCATCATCGCCGATCTGAAATGGTCGACCGACTTGTCCACCAACAAACGCATCCACACCTATCTGACCGAGTTGGCCCAACTCATGAGAACAAAAGTACTGCTCGAAAACGGTGACTTGGCAAAGACCCGTATCGTCTGGTTCTACCCACTCAGCATGAAAGTGGGCAGAATCAGGAAAATGGAAGAGATGTGGAAGAAAACTTTCGAAAATGTTTTCGGCATCGCCGCAGACGAGAAAAACCTTCTGCAAATGCCGGAGTCGGTCGCCCCCTACTACTATTACAAGTGTTCCAGCCAGTTCCGTGGTGCCGCAGCCAACGTCGTAAGCATAGACATCGGTGGAGGGTCAAGCGACGTTGCCATATTCGAGCCAAGCACGGGAACCCCCACCCTACTCACATCATTCCGGTTCGCAGCCAATACACTTTTCGGCGACGGGTTCTCTGAACTGCCGCATGGAGACACCAATCCCCTAACCCGAAAATACGTCGACTTTTTCAGACAAATATTCGACAGCGACGATGACAAGTACGGTGAACTGAACGGTATCATGGACGACATCGTAGACAAACGGAAGTCAGAAGACATCAATGCGTTTCTCTTTTCCATAGAGAATAACAAAGCCACCAAAGGCAACGATCTGTTCTCCTTCAACAAGAGACTCAACGAGGACGAAACACGCAAGATCATCTTCATTTACTTCTATTCCGCCATCATCTACTATGTAGCCCGAATGATGGAACACCGGAAGCTGGATATGCCCCAAAGCGTCATGTTCAGCGGGACTGGCTCCAAGACACTCGATATCGTCGGCACCAAGACCGACCTCGAAATTCTCACCCGTCGCATCTTCGAACAGGTATATGCAAAAACGTACGGGGAGAAACCGTTCTCTATCGTCACCGAAAGGACCGAACCCAAACAAATCACCTGTAGGGGAGCACTTCTGCAAGTGAGAGACGAGACCGGCTGCAAAAGCGTACAGGACCTTAACCGCCAGATGTACGAATTTGACAACCCGCTGAAATACAACTACTCCATGCTCGACAAGGAGACGCTCACCTATGAAGATATGAGCAATCCTCTCATACAGGCATCCATTGTCGATGAGGTACGCAAGTACAATAAAATATTTCTACAACTCTGCGAGGAGGCCCATGTCTGCGACCGGTTCCTTGTCAGCAGAAAAGCGTACGAACTGTTCAAGACGCTACTGGACAAAGATTTGGAACACCATCTCATCACAGGATGGAATTTCTACAACAAAAACCAGAGCGAGAAGAACGGATCCGACCTCATAGAAGACGCAGTGTTCTTCTATCCTATTATAGGAAGCATACGTGACAATATGATAGAGAATCTGAAGGAGGAATAAGATGATACCGTCCATTTGGAACAAACGAAAAGCAACGGAACAAGCGCCAGATTCCGCCATGCCGTCTACGGATGGACAGATGGAAGACATGTTACAAAGAATAAGGCGGTTAGAAGCCGATGTGCAGATGCTCAAAGATGCGTTAGACCGCCTTACGCAAGAGCGGAAGAAGGTCGAAGAGAAAGTTTTGGCGCAGAAATCAGACAATGCAGCCGCTCTACCAGAAAAGACTTTGCCGCAAGAAACGACGCTTTTTCTCTCCGCGCCGACAACGGACGGCATCTTTCAGGAATGCTCAAGCGAAGAAAATGTAGGAAAATCGCTTTATGTACTCCACACCCATGACTCTGACAACGGGACATTCGCCATTCTCGAAACACCGGAAGCACTGGCCACAGCCATGATTTCCATTTCGCAAATCATCAAACCGGTATGCAGAGTCAAAAACACACCTTCCTCACTACCGCGCCACGTAGTCACTGTGTCAGAAGGAACGGCCAAGCGTGAAGGAAACGTGTGGAGAATGACGACAAAAGCCGTCATCAGGTTTACCGAGTGACATTGTTCGTAACCATCCGAAACAAGCCGACTTGCCTAAATTCGTGAAAAGATGGAACTTTGCAGCAAAAAAATGCAATGTTCAACCTTAACGAGAGCAACA
>CAVHOL010000033.1:0-28097 GCA_963637655.1 bacterium
GACTATGATCTTTGGATAACAAGACTATATCGCCACGGACTTATGCAGCTGTGCCAATTCTGCGGTGCTGTTTCGTATCTCAAATTTCTTTACCATAGTTTATATTACTTTCTTCTTTGTCCCATTTTATTCTCTTTTCTTTTCCGATATCTATGTTTGCTTATATTATTGATAATCAGTTATTTGAAATGCTCTCAAAGATAATGTGACGAGGGACAAAAACGAGATGAAAGTGGTGAAATAATCGGCTATATTAGGAAAGTATAACAACTCAATCTCAAATGCGCTTCAATTCGTAACGAACTATAATCAGTGATGTTACATTCGTCTGTTAGCCTATTCTTTCCGATGGTCATACTGCTTGGAAGTAATTGGTGTGTGGCGTAGGCGTGTTTTGTATCCGCTGAAACAGCATCTGCTTGAAAAGAAAGGCGGCACGGCGTGTGGAACAAGTTCCGTGCGCCTGCCGCCTCAGATGCTAACTTATACGTCAACCGCCTATTGGTGTGTGGCGGTGTCTGTATGCCGTTTTTATTTCTGGCAGTGTGTGCAGGGTGTCCACGGCTTCAGTTGCTTGAAGAAGTCGTTGCCCTTGTCGTCGACGAGGATAAATGCGGGGAAGTCCTCGACCGTAATCTTCCAGATAGCCTCCATGCCGAGCTCGGGATACTCCACGCACTCGATGCTCTTGATGCTGCTCTGTGAGAGTACGGCTGCCACTCCGCCGATGGTTCCGAGATAGAATCCGCCGTGCTTGGCGCAGGCGTCGGTGACGACTTGGCCGCGGTTGCCTTTGGCAATCATCACGAGCGAACCGCCGTGATCCTGGAATTCGTCTACATAGGGGTCCATACGGTTGGCTGTCGTCGGGCCCATCGAACCGCAGGGATAGCCTTCGGGTGTCTTGGCCGGTCCGGCATAGAGTATGGGGTGGTCCTTGAAGTAGGCGGGAAGGTCTTCGCCTGCATCAAGACGTGCCTTGAGCTTGGCGTGTGCTATATCGCGTGCTACGATGATGGTACCTTTCAGATTGACGCGTGTGCTTACGGGGTACTTGGTGAGCTCTTCGCGTACATGGTCGATGCCCTTGTCGAGATCGATCTCGATGCCTTTTGCGCCTTCACCGGGCTTGCGCAGCTCTTCGGGGATGAGCTCCGTAGGATTCTCGTCCATCTTTTCCAGCCAGATACCGTCTTTGGTGATTTTGGCCTTGATGTTGCGGTCGGCCGAGCAGCTTACGCCCATGCCGATGGGGCAGCTTGCACCGTGGCGCGGCAGGCGTACCACACGGATGTCGTGGGCCAGGTATTTGCCGCCGAACTGTGCACCGAGGCCGATCTTGTGGGCCTCTTCGAGAAGTTTGTTTTCGAGGTCGATGTCACGGAAAGCGCGTCCGGTCTCGTCGCCGGTGGTGGGTAGGTTGTCGTAATACTTGATGGAGGCAAGCTTCACGGTGAGCAGGTTCTTCTCTGCGCTGGTGCCGCCGATGACGAAGGCGATGTGGTAGGGAGGACATGCTGCGGTGCCGAGGCTCTTCATCTTCTCTACGAGGAACGGAAGCAGTGTGCCCTCGTTCTGTATGGTGGCCTTGGTCATCGGGTAGAAGTAGGTCTTGTTGGCCGAGCCGCCGCCTTTGGCTACCATGACGAAGCGGTATTCGTCGCCCTCGGTGGCCTCGATGTCGATCTGTGCAGGGAGATTGCAGCGGGTGTTCACCTCATCGTACATGTTGAGCGGAGCGTTCTGCGAGTAGCGCAGGTTGTCCTGGGTATAAGTGTTGTATACACCGAGGCTCAGTGCCTCCTCGTCTTCGAAGTCAGTCCATACGCGCTGTCCTTTCTCGCCGTGGATAATGGCCGTGCCGGTGTCCTGGCAGAAGGGCAGGATGCCCTTGGCGGCAGTCTCGGCATTGCGGAGGAACTGCAGGGCTACGTATTTGTCGTTTTCCGATGCCTCGGGGTCGGAGAGTATCTTGGCCACTTGTTCGTTGTGTTCGCGGCGGAGCATGAACTCTACGTCATGGAAGGCCTGCTGTGCAAGAAGAGTGAGTGCCTCCTTGGAGACCTTCAGTATTGTCTTTCCTTCAAACTCGGCTGTGCTCACGCCTTCTGTGGTGAGCAGTCTGTACTCGGTCGTGTCCTTTCCCAGCTGGAACATGGGAGCGTACTTGAACTCTGGTGTTGTTGCCATAATGTTATTTGTTGTTTTGTATGATATTTCCTGTCGATTGGGATAAGTACGGGTAGAGAAGTCTCCACGGGCTTATATCTATTGCAAAGTTAGAGATTTTTTGCCACAATGCGATTTGGGGTTGCGTGATTTTATGTTAAGGCGTGTTCTAAATTTTGTTGTCCGATTAGCCTCTCCCTACCATCTCGTCGTGCAGGCGTTGGCGGATTTTGTTCTCCACGGCTTCGGGCGGCTGGCTGTCGGTGACGAGACTTTTCACCCACACGCAGACCACGAAGCATGCGATGACCACTCCGGCGCACAGCAGCCAGCGCAGCAGTTCGCGCTCAAGTGTGCAATACTCCATGGCGAGTATGCCCGTGACGACGGGGACGGCATAAAGCAGCAGGTCGGCTCCGCCGGTCGTCCCGTAGTCGGACTTCGCCTTCTGGTAGTCCGCGTTTGCATTGAGTATCTGTGTCTTGTGGGAGGTCCAGTAGGTGTCGAATTCTTTTTCTGTCATGGTGGTTTTGTCGGTTTTCGTTCTTGGAGGACTGCTGGAAGTGTGGGTCATACCATCATGAGATCGCTCATGACGAGGTCGCTGATGTAGAGCCCTTTTCGGGTGAGGCGCAGGCGGTGGCCGGTAATCTCGGCATTGCCCTGGCGCAAGTGGTTTTGGACATTGGCGATGAGGTAGTCGCGTTGTGCGCTGGTCAGGATGTTGAGGTCCAGACCTTCGGATGTGCGCAGGGCTGTCGTTATCAGGTCGTCGTAGTGGGTCTGACTGTCGATGGTCTCGCTTTGCATGGGTATATACCCTTCGGCGACGGCGGCGATATAGCGGCGTATGTCGCTGACGTTCCATTGCCGGGATGTCAGACAATAAGAATGGGCTGCCGCGCCGAGTCCGATATAGGGCACATCGTGCCAGTAGCTGCCGTTGTGCCGGGCCTCGTATCCGGGGCGTGCGAAATTGCTGATCTCGTAGTGGCGGTAGCCGGCGGCTACCAGTGTGTCGGTCAGCATGTCGTACATCTGCAGGCTGAGCTCGTCGTCGATCTCTTCGATCTGCCCGTCTTGCAGCAGTCGGTAGAGTGGGGTGCCCTCCTCGTACATCAGACTGTAGGCCGAGATGTGGGGCACGTCGAACTCCAGGGCGCAGTTGAGGTCGTTTCTCCATTCGTCGGCGGTCTCTTTTGGAAAGCCGAACATGAGGTCGACGCTGATATTCGTTATGCCGTTTTCTCTCAGTGTGCCGATGGCGCGTGCTACATCGGCTGCGCGGTGCCGCCGGTGGAGAAAGCGCAACCGGTCGTCATCGAAGGTCTGCGCGCCCATGCTCACACGGTCTACTCCGAGGCGGTGCAGGCATTGCGCCAGTCCGGTGGTCATGTCATCGGGATTGACCTCCACGGTCGTTTCCTCCAGGCTGATGTCGAAATTGCGGTGTATGGATTCGAACAACTGTTCGAAATGCCGGGGAAGAAGGAGCGACGGCGTTCCGCCACCTATATATAATGTGCGGATCTTGTGGTCGGCTTGCGGCAGGTAGTCGCTGCGGAGGGCCATCTCCTTGCAGACTGCGTCGATGTAGTCGTTGCGGAGTTGGGGCATGACCGTGCTGTAAAAGCCGCAGTAGATGCATCTGCTGGCGCAGAAAGGTATGTGGATATATAGTCCGGCCATGTAGGGTTGCCTGTCTTGATTTGATGCAAAATTACTAATATGTTTTAAAAGTGTCGGTATTTTGCGTGCATTCTTTTGGAGTTTTTCTGAAAATGCCTAACTTAGTGGGCATCAAGCGCAGCCGAGCGACGGCATGCCTTTCCCGTCCGGTGGGCGTGTGCCGCATAAGTAGCGTGAACGTCGCGTTAACAACTTTAATACCTAATAATATGAGAGTCTATCAAACCAACGAAATCAAGAACATCGCATTGCTGGGCAGTGCGGGTTCCGGCAAGACCACCCTTGCCGAATCGATGCTTTACGGAAGTGGTATCATCAAGCGCCGCGGTACGGTGGAGGCAAAGAACACGGTGAGCGACTACTTCCCTGTAGAACAAGAATATGGCTACTCGGTGTTCCCCACGGTATTCCACGTGGAATGGAACAACAAGAAACTCAATATCATAGACTGTCCGGGATCCGATGACTTCATCGGCGGTGCCATCACGGCCCTCAATGTTACCGACCAGGCAGTCATTCTCATCAACGGACAGTATGGACCGGAGGTAGGTACACAGAACAATTTCCGGTATACCGAGAAACTGAAGAAGCCTGTCATCTTCCTCATCAACCAGCTGGACTCCGACAAGTGTGATTTCGATAACGTCATCGCCAATATGCAGGCCATCTACGGCCCCAAGTGCGTACAGATACAATACCCCATACAGACCGGATCGGGCTTCAATGCTTTGATAGACGTGCTGCTCATGAAGAAATATTCGTGGAAGCCCGAGGGCGGTATGCCTGTCATCGAGGATATACCTGCCGAAGAGATGGACAAGGCCATGGAACTGCACAAGGCACTTGTAGAAGCCGCCGCCGAGAACGACGAGACGCTCATGGAGAAATTCTTCGAGGAGGAAACGCTTTCCGAAGACGAGCTGCGTGAGGGCATCCGCAAGGGACTGGTCACCCGCAGCATCTTCCCCGTATTCTGCGTATGCGCCGGAAAGGACATGGGCGTGCGCCGACTGATGGAATTCCTGGGCAACGTAGTGCCCTTCGTCAGCGAGATGCCGAAGCTGCACAATACGCGCGGTGAGGAAATCACACCCGATACAGCCGGACCGGAGTCGGTATATTTCTTCAAGACCGGACTCGAGCCGCACATCGGCGAAGTAAGTTACTTCAAGGTGATGAGCGGAAGCATCAAGGCCGGAGACGACCTGACCAATGCCGACCGCGGATCCAAAGAGCGTATCGGACAGATTTACGCCTGCGCCGGAGCCAACCGCGTGGCAGTAGACCAGCTCAATGCCGGAGACATCGGCTGTACCGTGAAACTCAAGGATGTGAAGACCGGCAATACGCTCAACGGCAAGGACTGTGAGTGGAAATTCGACTTCATCAAGTATCCCAACCCGAAATTCTCCCGTGCCATCAAGGCCGTCAACACCGCAGAGACAGAGAAACTCATGGCCGCACTTCTCCGTATGCATCAGGAAGATCCGACATGGATCATCGAGCAAAGCAAGGAATTGCGCCAAACCATCGTCCGCGGACAAGGCGAGTTCCACCTGCGTACCCTGAAGTGGCGCCTGGAAAACAACGACAAGATCGCCATCAAGTTCGAGCCTACCCGTATACCCTACCGTGAGACCATCACCAAGATGGCCCGTGCCGACTACCGTCACAAGAAGCAGTCTGGCGGTGCGGGACAGTTCGGCGAGGTGCACCTCATCATCGAACCGTATGCCGAAGGTATGCCCGACCCCGTGACCTACAAGATCAACGGCCAGGAGTTCAAGGTCAACATCAAAGGCAAGGAAGTGGTCGACCTGGAGTGGGGTGGAAAGCTCGTCTTCATCAACTCTGTAGTCGGAGGCGCTATCGACGCACGCTTCATGCCCGCCATCCTCAAGGGTATCATGGACCGTATGGAGCATGGACCGCTGACCGGAAGCTATGCCCGCGATGTGCGCGTGGTAGTATACGACGGCAAGATGCACCCGGTAGACTCCAACGAACTCTCGTTCATGCTCGCCGCCCGCAATGCATTCTCCGCAGCGTTCAAGGAGGCCGGCCCGAAGATTCTCGAGCCGATCAATGACCTGGAAGTCTACGTCCCGTCCGACTATATGGGCGACGTGATGAGCGACCTGCAGGGACGCCGGGCCATGATCATGGGTATGGACAGCGAAGCCGGATATCAGAAGCTCCAGGCCAAGATACCTCTCAAGGAACTCAGCAACTACTCCATCTCGCTGAGCAGTCTGACAGGCGGACGCGCATCGTTCATTACCAAGTTTGCAAGTTACGAGCTCGTGCCCAACGACCTGCAGCAGAAGCTCATTGCCGAGCATGAGGCTGAGCAGGAAAGCGAGAACGAATAAAGTATACGAATAATAAGAAATATTCACAATTATAAGATTCGAGTTTTTATTAGGTTTGCAGGGGTTGTGACAACCGTTGCAAACCGTCCTTCTACAGACCGGGGCGCAAAGGCCGACACCTTTCGTCCCGGTCCGTTTTTTTATGTGCAGTGTGGTGCCCGTTCCTTCGTCTGTAGAAAAAAAGACAAGACGGTCAATAGTACAAAGGCCTTGTAGCATCCCTACAAAGGCTTTGTAGTGTCCGTACAAGGCCCTTGTAGTGTCCGTACAAGGCCTTTGTAGCATTCGTACAAGGGCCTTTGTACAAAAAATGCCGGCCGCATTGGAAAGGACGGACAGCTGAAATTGCCGTTATCTCCATGCCGGCGGGCGGTACAATCCCAAAATTGTCAGTGCAATGCGTGGGCGCTAAGGATTTTTTGCGTAAATTTGCACCATCAATAATCTAACGACAAAATTATGGCAACAAAAGAAGAAAGACCAGAAGACGAGAAGAAGAGTTTGAGCTTTGTCGAACAGCTTGTCGAACAGGATTTGGCAGAAGGCAAAAACGCAGGGCGCATACAGACCCGTTTCCCGCCTGAACCCAACGGCTATCTTCATATCGGACATGCCAAAGCCATCTGTATGGACTTCGGCGTTGCCGAAAAATACAATGGCGTGTGCAATCTCCGCTTCGATGACACCAACCCGACCAAGGAAAACAATGAGTATGTGGAAAACATCCTCAACGACATCCAGTGGCTCGGCTTCAAGTGGGGAAACATATACTACGCCTCCGACTATTTCGAAAAACTGTGGGATTTCGCCGTGTGGATGATCAAGAACGGTCATGCCTATATCGACGAGCAGACCTCCGAACAGATAAAAGAGCAGAAGGGTACACCGACAACGCCGGGCGTGAACTCTCCCTACCGCGACCGTCCAATAGAGGAGAATCTCGAACTGTTCAACAAGATGAACACACCCGATGTAGAGGAAGGCTGCATGGTACTCCGTGCCAAACTCGACATGGCCAACCCCAATATGCACTTCCGCGACCCGATCATCTACCGCATCATACATACTCCCCACCACCGTACCGGTACGAAATGGCACGCATATCCGATGTACGACTTCGCACACGGACAGAGCGACTATTTCGAAGGCGTGACACACTCCATCTGTACACTGGAGTTTGTGCCTCATCGTCCGCTCTACGACAAGTTTATCGACTATCTCAAGGAGATGAACGGCGAGACGGAAAATCTGCATGACTTCCGTCCGCGGCAGATAGAGTTCAACCGTCTCAACCTCACCTACACGATGATGTCCAAACGCAAGCTCCTTGCCCTGGTACAGGAAAATCTCGTGTCGGGATGGGACGATCCCCGTATGCCGACAATTTCTGGTATGCGCCGCCGCGGATATTCTCCGGAGTCCATCCGCAAGTTTATCGATTCCATCGGCTACACCAAGTTTGATGCCCTCAACGACATGGCCCTGCTCGAGGCTGCCGTACGCGATGACCTCAACAAACGCGCTCTCCGTGTGTCAGCAGTGCTCGACCCCGTGCGGCTCGTCATCACCAACTATCCCGAGGGAGAAACCGAGGAGATGGAAGCTGTCAACAATCCCGAGAATGAGGCCGACGGCACACATACCATCACATTCTCCAAGAACCTTTGGATAGAGCGTGAGGACTTCATGGAGGATGCCCCCAAGAAGTTCTTCCGCATGACTCCCGGAAAGGAAGTGCGTCTGAAGAATGCCTACATCGTGAAGTGCACAGGCTGCACGAAGGACGCCGAAGGCAACATCACAGAGATACAGGCCGAATACGATCCTATCAGCAAGAGCGGCATGGAAGGTGCCAACCGCAAGGTGAAGGGTACGCTGCACTGGGTGTCGGCAGACCACTGCGTGAAGGCGCAGGTGCGCATCTACGACCGTCTCTTCAAGGTGGAAGACCTCTCCGCCGACGAATACAAGGATATCGATTTCCGTGATCTGCTCAATCCCGACAGCCTCAAGACCCTCAGCGAGTGCTATGTGGAGAAATATGCGGCCGGACGCAAGGCAGGCGAATACTTGCAGTTCCAGCGCATCGGCTATTTCATGGCCGACAAGGATTCTACGACAGAAAGTCCGGTATTCAACAAGACCGTCGGTCTGAAGGATGCCTGGGCCAAGAAGAATGCCCAATAGTACATCCGCGGAAGCCTGTACAGACAAAGACAAACATCATACGAAGGCGGGCCTTCTCCTTGGGGAAGGTCCGCCAAAACAATACAACGATGGCCAACAGAGACGAATATTTCGACAGCGAAGAATTCAAGGAGATACTCGCCAAGTTTGAGAAGGCGGGGCGCAATGTCGCCGGTGCCGGACTGGAACCTGACGAACTGACCGATGTCGCCGAATACTACTACGACAGCGGTGACAGAAAATTGTCCCTGCAGATACTCGACGATGCCATCGAGACTTTTCCGGGGGCTACGATGCCGCTCGTGTTCCGCGGACGTACTGCCCTCATCGACGAGCATGATGTCGACAAGGCAAAAACGTATGCACGGCAGATAGACGACAAACTCAATCTCGACTACATCTATCTCGAAGCCGAAATCCTCATCACTGAAGGCAAGGTCGACGCTGCCGACATCTATCTGCACGACCGTATGGACTATATCGACGAAGACGACGTGCCGGACTACGTGCTTGACGTGGCCACCATCTTTGCCGACTACAATTATGCCGATCTGGCGCAGTCGTGGCTTTCTCTTTCCGATGAGACCGACCTTACGGACTATAAGGAGCTGGAGGGGCGCATCGCCTACGGCAAGGGCAACTATGAGAAGAGCGAACGTATCTTTGAGAAGTTGATAGACGAGGATCCGTATTCCAACCAGTTTTGGAACAGTCTGGCTTCCACCCAGCTGATGCGCAACCGTATCAACGACTCCATCACCAGCAGTGAGTTCTCCATCGCCATTGACCCCAACAACGATGAGGCTATCCTCAACAAGGCCAACGGACTCTTCAGTCTTGGCAATTACGAGGAGGCGCTCAAGTACTATAAGCGTTTCACAGACCTTTGTCCGCAAGACGAGACCGGCTACGTGTTTCAGGGGACGACATTGCTCAACCTCAATCGTCCCGAAGAGGCCGAGGAGTATTTCCGCAAGGCAGAAAGTATGGCAGGGCCGAAGTCGGACTGCCTGCCGGAACTCTATCAAGAGATGGCCTTTGCGCTCTCTATGCAGGGACGGGCCAACGAGGCACTTGTCTATTGTGACAAGGCGATGGCGCTGCCCGAGAACGACAAAAACGAGGTGAGGATCATGCGCGGCCACATACTGCTTGACAACAATCGGGTGGAGGATGCGCAGGAGTGTTTCGCCCTGGCACTGAAGGCCTCGGGACACTCTCCAAAAATCTATCTCCATATCGCCGTTTCCATCTTCGACTGCGGATATACGGGCATAGCCTACAAGATGTTCAAGTCGCTGCTGGAATACCCTGTGTACGACGGCATGGAGGGCTTCTCCTATCTTGCCTACTGTTGTAAGCAGTTGGGAAAACGGAAGGAATTTCTCGAAAATCTGAAGACGGCGTGTGAGGTAAATCCCCGGGAGGCCAAACTCATACTCTGCGACCTCTTCCCTGCAACGCTGGAGCCTGACGGATACTATGAGTACGCGTTGAACCACGAGCTTCTGTAACTCCTTTTTCCTTTCCTCCTTTTTATTCTAAATAACAAATTCATGAATTGGATATCATCCCTTTTGGGAAACCTCAACTACGGTACAGTATTCTTTCTGATGCTTCTTGAGAGCACCGTAATCCCTGTGCCGTCCGAACTGGTGGTCGCTCCTGCCGCATACCATGCAGCCGCCGGCAACCTGGACATACTTCTTGTCATCCTGTTTTCTACACTCGGTGCTGATTTCGGTGCCACCATCAACTATGTGGCGGGCTATTATCTGGGACGCCCCATCATCTACCGTTTTGCCAACAGCAAATGGGGACGCATGTGTCTGCTCAACCAGGAGAAGGTGGAACATAGCGAACGCTATTTCGACAACCACGGCATGGTGGCCACAGTCACCGGCCGTCTGATACCGGGCATACGCCATCTGATTTCCATACCGGCAGGACTGGCCAAGATGAACTACTGGAGATTCTTGCTCTATACTACAGTCGGGGCCGGTGTCTGGAATTGTATCCTCGCTGCATTGGGCTGGTATCTGCATACCATCGTTCCCGAAGATCAGCTCCATGACAAAATTTTGGAATACGGGGAATACATCAAGTGGACCATCATCGGTCTTGTAGTCATCGCCGTCGTGTTCTTTGCGGTTCGTCACTATATCAGAAAACGTTCGCAGAAGGGAAATGCCGGGACTTCCGGTGAGGCATAGTTGCCGGTGTTCGGCAAAACGGTGAATATCAATGACGATGAATACACTTCCCGAAGAGTTTGAGCGGTACACCCGCAGTCTGATGGGCGAGGATCTGTATGCCCGCTTTGTGCAAGGACTGCAGGAAGATGTGCCCGTGAGCATTCGGCTGAACAGGGCCAAATGCGGGTCTGCCGCCCGTCCGGTCGATACGGACGGACAGGTGCCCTGGTGTGCCGACGGACATTATCTCTCCCGTCGCCCGACATTCACGTTCGACCCGTTTCTCCATGCCGGACTTTACTATGTGCAGGAGGCCGCCTCCATGTTTGTCTCTCGGGTGATGGACCAGTATTTCGGCAAGCGTACCGAACCGATGCTGGTGCTCGATATGTGTGCTGCACCGGGAGGTAAATCCACGGCGGTGGCGGCAGCCATGCCGCCCGGATCGGTACTCGTCAGCAACGAGCCGATACGCCAACGCGCACAGGTGTTGGCCGAGAATATGCACAAGTGGGGGCACCCCGACACCATTGTCACCAACAATTATCCTGCCGACTTTTCCGGTCTTCGTCTTTCCGCCGACCTTGTGGTGTGCGACGTGCCCTGTTCGGGCGAAGGCATGTTCCGTAAGGACGATGGGGCGATAGCGGAGTGGAGCACGCAGAATGTAAGAAAATGTGCAGACCTGCAGCGTGAAATCGTAGGAAAGGTATGGCCTTTGCTGCGTCCCGGCGGCCTCATGGTCTATTCCACATGTACGTTCAATGCCCATGAAAACGAGGAAAATGTAGACTGGATCTGCCGCGAATTGGGTGCGGAACTGCTTCCTGTCGACACGGAGCAAAGCTGGAACATCACAGGTTCGCTCTGTTCCTCAGTCACGGGGCCGGTATACCGTTTCATCCCGGGACTGACCCGTGGGGAAGGCTTGTTTATGGCGGTGCTGCAAAAAAGTGCAGGAGAAGAGCCGCAGATGCGAAGCGCAAAGAGCAAGAAGAAGGGCAAAGGGCGTGACCGCTCGTCTGGCGGTGCGCAAGCAAAGGACGGGGAACGTCTGAAGGCATGGCTTTCAGAGCCTTCCCGATATGCCGTTGTCCAGGCTGATGAACGTCTGATGGCCATGTCTGCTCCCGTCCGTCAGGTCTATTGCGAAATATCCGGCCGCCTGAATGTCTTGAAGGCAGGGGTCACGTTGGGCAGCATGAAGGGACGGGACGTTGTCCCCCACCAGTCGCTGGCCTGCTCTGCGGTGATGGCGCAAGAGGCTTTCGTGCGCGTCCCGTTGTCGTATGCCGAAGCGGTCGCCTACCTGCGCAAGGAGGCTTTCCCGTTGCCCGAGACGGTGCCGTGCGGATTTGCCGTTGTGGAGTATGAAGGATTTCCGCTTGGATTTGTGAAGAATATCGGCCATAGGGCCAACAATCTATATCCGCAGGAGTGGCGCATCAAAAGCACCCACCTTCCAGAAGAAGAACCAGTCATAAGAATAACGAAATGAAACAATATCTCGATTTGCTCAACCGTATACTGACGGAAGGCACGAAGAAAAGCGACCGCACGGGAACGGGCACCATGAGCGTGTTCGGTCATCAGATGCGGTTTCATATGGATGACGGTTTCCCGTTGCTTACCACGAAGAAGCTGCACCTGAAGTCGATCATCTACGAACTGCTGTGGTTTCTCCGTGGCGATACCAATGTGCGGTATCTGCAGGAGCATGGTGTGAGAATATGGAACGAGTGGGCCGACGAGAACGGCGATCTCGGTCCGGTCTACGGCCACCAGTGGCGTTCATGGCCCGACTATCATGGCGGAACAATAGACCAGATACAGAATGTGCTCGACCAAATACGCAATCATCCTGACTCGCGCCGTATGATGGTCAGTGCGTGGAATCCCGCTGAGGTCGACCGTATGGCCCTTCCTCCCTGCCACTGCCTGTTCCAGTTCTATGTGGCCGACGGCCGCCTGTCATTGCAGTTGTACCAGCGTTCGGCCGACACCTTCCTCGGAGTGCCGTTCAATATCGCCTCGTATGCCCTGCTGCTGCAGATGATGGCCCAGGTGACCGGACTGCAGCCGGGCGATTTTGTGCATACCACGGGCGACACCCATCTCTATCTCAACCATCTCGAACAGGCCCGCCTGCAGCTCACGCGTACCCCGCGCCCGTTGCCGCGCATGGTGATCAATCCTGACGTGAAGAGTCTTTTCGACTTCCGTTTCGAGGATTTCCAGCTTGAAGGCTACGACCCCTGGCCGCATATCAGTGCCGCGGTGAGCGTCTGAACGAGGTGCCGGATAAAATCAAAAAGGCACAAAGAACATACCCGTCAAAATAGAATTTTGATAATGCGTGGAATTTTTAGAACACGCCTGTAGTGTAACTTTTCTTAGAATACGTCTTGTAGGATGAGAATCAATATCATTGCCGCCGTATCGCGCAACCGTGCCATCGGCTTCGAAAACAAACTGTTGTATTGGCTGCCCAATGACTTGAAGCGCTTCAAGGCCCTTACTACCGGGCATACCATCATTATGGGGCGCCGCACTTTCGAGTCTTTGCCCAAAGGGGCATTGCCCAACCGCCGGAACGTGGTGCTCAGCCGTACCCAAAACGAATTCCCGGGATGTGACCGTTATGCTTCGCTTGACGAGGCATTGGCCCATTGTTCGCCGGAGGAGGACATCTATGTGATAGGAGGAGCGAGCGTCTACATGCAGGCATTGCCGTTGGCCGACCGTCTGTGCTTGACCGAGATTGACGATACTCCGGCATCGGCCGATGCCTTTTTCCCGGACTATGGCGACTGGAAAGAGATTTCGCGGGAAGAGCATGACATAGATGAAAAGCACCGCTACCGCTACGCTTTCGTAGACTATGCCAGGTCTCTTTGACGACAAAACAAAGGCGGGTTCTGAAAATCACTTTTGATGGATTTACAGAACCCGCCTTTAGTTATTTTTTGAACATTACTTATATTGATGGGCTGTTAGTATTCGTCTTCTTCGCTGATGTCTTCCGCTTCGAGGTTGAGCTCGTCAGGGTTCTCTTCGAAGGTAGTGCGATAACTTTCCTCCGTCAGTTTCTCCTCGTCGTAGGTGTCGTCATCGTCGTCCTCGTCGTTTGCGTCATCGTATTTGTTGTCGATGTCCTCCTCGTCGTCGTAATCCTCGTCGTCATCCTTGAAATCATGCAAGGTGTGCGGTTCGTCTTCGGTGGAAACGGTGGCTTTCTCCAACTCGGGTTTCACCTTTGCAAAGATGGCTTCTACCCATGCGCCTTTTTCTATTTCCAGGACCTCAAATCCGTCGTTGACTTTTTTCTCGTACATGCCGCCGGGCTTGTGCAGTCTGTCCTTGGGAAGAGTGGTCGTGCTGATGTCGAATCCCTTTTCGATAATGTCCTGTATCTTTTGGGGCAGGGACTCCCAACCGCCGCCGAAATTGCGGTCGAGCACTTCAATGAGTTTTGCGGCTGTGATATGGCGTATGTTTTCGTAGGTCAGGTCGGTCACACGCTGTATCGGCCGTTTCTTGATGGCAATTTTTATCTTGCTGTCGTCGGCCTTGATGGTGTCTACCTTGAAGCCTCTTGCTTCGTATTTCTTGATGACCTCAGGACGGTCGACCTGTATTTTCTCGATTTCGAACGCCGTGCGGATGACGTCGAGATAGTGCTCCATATTGTCTTTGAGGTCAGCGTCTTTCTCTGCCGCTTCCCATAGACGGAAAACATCATTTTCTTGAATGTCCCAGACGCTGCCTTTTGACAGTGTCTTGAGGGTTAAGGCTTTCTGTTGTTTCATATATGTGTTTACTATTTTTCTTTTTCGTGCGGTGCTCTTTGTTGTGGTAGCGCCGGTCTTGGTTCGGCCATTGTGCTGACAGGTTGGTCACGGTCGGCAAGAAAGGGAAATTTCTCGCGGTATTCACGCACTGTGTGCAAGTCAATGTCGGCTGTGATGCACTGTTGTTGCGTTCCTTCTGCAGAGGCGATGGGGGTGCCGTCGGGTCCGATGATGGCGCTGTGTCCGACATACGTTTCCGTCGGGGAAATTCCTGTGCGGTTGCAGGCGAAGACCATACATTGGTTCTCAATGGCTCTCGCTTTGGTCAGTATGTCCCATGTTCCTATTCGGCTTTCGGGCCAGTTGGCCACGATGAGTATGGCATCGTAGTCGTCCTGCCAGCGTGACCATACCGGGAAGCGCAGATCGTAGCAGACGAGCAGCAACAGCCGCCAGCCTTTCCAAATCACGACGGTGCGTCGGTTGCCCTCTTTGAAGCACGTCTTTTCTCCACCGTATCCGAAGAGGTGGCGCTTGTCGTACCATTCCGTCTGTCCGTCGGGACGGACGAAGAAGAGTCTGTTGCAGTATTTTTTCGTCTTGCCGGCATGCTCTGCCGGTTCGGCTTCCGTGATGACGCTCCCGCAAATGGCGGCCTGATGGCGGTCTGCCATTTGTCGCATCCATGCAAGTGTCCTTTCCGTCTGTATGCTGTTCAGGTCTGTGCCGTGTGTGACAAATCCTGTATCCCAAGTCTCCGGCAGTATGTACAAGTCACTGTCCGGGGCGGCATCCATCATTTTTTCGGCTTCCGAAAGGTTGTTTTCCGGTGCCATCCAGTGGATCCGGGTCTGGACAATGCTTACTTTCATGTGCGATTTTTGAGCGGTGCAAAAGTAAGTACTTTACTCCTATTCCACAAGTTTTTTATACATAATTTTTGCCCAGTTCATATATATTTCCTAATTTTGCTCCATATATGAGTGAGCCGTTGGCAGAAAGATTGCGCCCCCGTACACTCGACGATTATGTCGGGCAGAAACATTTGGTGGGCGAGGGTTCCGTGTTGCGCAAAATGATAGACGCAGGACGTATATCCTCCTTTATATTATGGGGCCCTCCCGGTGTCGGGAAAACCACTTTGGCGCAGATTATAGCCAACAAATTGCAAACGCCTTTCTATACGCTCAGCGCAGTTACCAGCGGCGTAAAGGACGTGCGTGAGGTCATTGAACGCGCACAGAAGAGCAGGTTTTTCTCTTCTGCGTCACCCGTCCTTTTTATCGACGAGATCCACCGTTTCAGCAAGTCCCAGCAGGACTCTCTTCTCGGAGCGGTAGAACGGGGCGTTGTGACACTCATCGGTGCCACGACCGAGAACCCTTCTTTTGAAGTTATCCGCCCGTTGCTGTCGCGTTGTCAGCTGTATGTACTGAAACCGCTGGAAAAGGACGACCTGCTCGCCTTGCTCCATCGTGCAGTCACTGCGGACGTGGAATTGAGCAAGCGGCACATAGAGTTGCGCGAGACGTCAGCCATGCTGCGGTACAGTGGCGGTGATGCACGCAAGTTGCTCAATATCCTGGAACTTGTAGTAGAGTCGGAAGGCGATGCCGATGTCGTGGTCACCGACAAACTGGTCGAGGAGCGCCTGCAGCAGAATCCTTTGGCTTATGACAAGGAGGGCGAGATGCACTACGACATTATTTCCGCATTTATCAAAAGCATACGCGGAAGCGACCCCGACGCGGCACTCTACTGGATGGCGCGTATGATAGAAGGGGGCGAAGACCCGCAGTTCATCGCACGCCGCCTGGTCATCAGTGCTGCTGAGGATATCGGACTGGCCAACCCCAATGCCCTGTTGCTGGCCAATGCCGCTTTTGATGCCGTCATGAAGATCGGTTGGCCCGAGGGACGGATACCCCTGGCTGAGGCCGTGGTCTATCTGGCATCCAGCCCGAAGAGCAACTCATCCTACCTTGCCGTCAATGATGCCCTTTCGCTCGTGCGTAAAACCGGCAACCAGCCCGTTCCGCTGCATCTGCGCAATGCACCGACCGCTCTCATGCAGCAGTTGGGCTATCACGACGGTTACCGGTACGCCCACGACTATCCCGGACACTTCGTTCAGCAGCAATATCTGCCCGACGGGCTGCAGGGGCAGCGGCTGTGGCATCCGCAACATACTCCTTCCGAGGAAAAACTCTACCAGCAGATTTTGCGTTGCTGGGGTGACCGCTACAAGGACTGACTTTCTTTCTCGCGGGGTGCTCACCTTGTATGGAAAAGGAAAGTCCAAAACAAAACGACCGATAAAAAACAGGCATGTCTTGTTCTTGACATGTACACAATACATAGAAATAGAAAAATATGAAAATAGTAGTATTAGACGGCTTCGGGGCCAATCCCGGCGACTTGTCTTGGGAACCGTTCGGCGCCTACGGACAACTGACGGTATATCCACGAACCCAGTCCTCTGAAGTCTTGGAGCATATCGGCGATGCAGAAATCGTCTTGACCAACAAGACAGTGCTTGATGCCGATACGCTTGCAAAGATGAAGCACATACGCTATGTGGGTGTCATTGCCACGGGATACAATGTGGTCGATATCGATGCGGCTGCCCGTCTGGGCATCGTCGTGACCAACATTCCGGCTTACAGTACCGACAGCGTGGCCCAGATGACCTTTGCGCACATCCTCAATATCACCAACCGGGTAGACCGCTACGCCAGTCTCAACCGTGAGGGACGGTGGAGCAGCAATGCCGATTTCTGCTATCTTGATGTGCCGCAGACCGAGATTTCCGGAAAGACCATCGGTATCGTCGGTCTTGGCAGTATCGGAATGAAGGTGGCGTGCATTGCCATGAATTTCGGTATGGACGTGTTCGCTTATACAAGTAAGAATGCCACCGACCTCCCGGCAGGCATCCAGAAAACCACTCTCTCGGGGTTGCTGGGTGCCAGCGACATCGTCTCGCTGCATTGCCCGCTGACGGAACAGACACGTGGCCTTATCGACAGCAAGGCTATCTCCGGCATGCGCCGCGGCGCCATCCTTATCAATACAGCCCGCGGGCCGCTTGTCGTAGAGCAGGACGTGGCCGATGCGCTTGAGAGCGGGCGACTCGGTGCGTACGGTGCCGACGTGATGTGTCAGGAACCCCCTGCAGCCGACAATCCGCTGCTGCGCCAGCCCAACGCTTTCCTCACTCCCCATATAGCCTGGGCTACACGCGAGGCGCGTGAGCGCCTGATGCACATTGCGGTGGACAATGTGCGGGCTTTTGTCGAAGGTCATCCCGTCAATATCGTCAACGGACTATGATACCAGGCCAGGAACTCTATCAGCCGCTCTTCGATGTCATCGAATTTCTCGGCACCTTTGCGTTTGCCATTTCCGGTATACGGCTTGCGGCGGCCAAGCATTTCGACTGGTTCGGCGGATTTGTCTGCGGCATAGCCGTGGCCATCGGCGGCGGTACTATCCGCGATGTCATGCTGGGAGTCACTCCTTTCTGGATGACCTCTTCCATCTATATCGTGTGTACCGTTTTTGCGCAGGTGTTCGTGATTGTCTTTGCCCGTATGCTCAAGCGGCTCGAAAATACATGGTTTGTTTTCGACACGCTTGGTCTTGCGCTCTTTACCATAGCGGGCCTTCAGAAAACACTTGACTGCGGACACCAGTTCTGGGTCGCTATCATCATGGGATGTATCACGGGTGCGGCCGGAGGCGTCATACGCGACGTACTGCTCAACAATGTGCCTGTGATTTTCCAAAAGGAGATCTACGCCATGGCCAGCATTATCGGCGGTCTTGCCTACTGGATGCTGGTTGCATTGGGCGTGAATGCCAATATCGGTGTGATGGTGACCTTCTTTACCGTTTGCGCCATACGCTGGATAGCCGTACGCTATCATATATCCCTGCCTCTGCTTCACGATGAGGAAGAGGTGGAGGAACGGCGCAGACGGAAATCATAGGAAGTGTCAATACAAAAATCTACAGAAATTAGCAATGAACATCATTAAAAACATTTCCCCGCTCTCTGTATCCGGCAATCTGTTGCGACGGCTATGCGGCGCAGCGGTTGCCGCATTCCTCTTGGCCTGTTCGGGCAGTCTGTCTGCACAGACAGTTGAGGAGATATGGATTTCCATGCCGGACTCGTTGATGCCGGTACTGACCGAGAAGCAGCGGGCGGATATCGTCAACAAAGACAATATCGCCCTGTCTGTTCCGACAACCAATGCCCTCAGTGGAACGTCAAGGGCCGATACGCTGAGCGCCGATTACCTCTCTGTGCACATCACTGATGTCTCTTCGGCGCAACTTCGTCTTCTTCCGACTGCCGACGGCGATACTCTTGTTTGTCTTGTACGTACATGGTCGGGGCCAGAGGAAGAGTCTTCTGTTGGCATTTATACCAAGGATTGGCGGCAGGTGTCGTCTCCGGCATTTTGTATTTCCGACTTTGTACAGCGTCCCGATACTATGGACGTGAAGAAATACGACGGTCTTCTCCGTGTGCTCGACCCTTATACGTTCTCGGTGCAGTTGTCTTCGGATGCCCCGACGCTGATAGTCCGTCCGCATGCAGTTGCGGCTACGACAGACGAGAAGAAAATGCTGGAGGCCGTTTTTGTGCAAAGAAAGTATAATTGGAACGGACGTGATTTTAAATAATGTTATATAAAAAGTGCAAAATCCGGAAACTCTTTTTTAGCACAAATATTTATTGTAACTTTGTACCGTGTTTTTCATGGTATTAGATTATTAAGGTTAATGATTCGGATTGGTTGTCGTGAGACAGTCAATCTTTTTTTTGTCCCTGTCCAAAAGTGTGTTGCTATGGAGTAGTCATACTTCCATGTTCTCTCTGTTTTTGCCGTATTCTTGCTTTGCGGCGAGGCCGCAGTGTAAAGGATGGTTGCGAGTTGGCTGGGTGTACAACAAAAGGGAGGGTACAACAAAAAAGGAAAGCCATTTGCTGACTTTCCTTTAGCTTTTGCGGAAGATGAGGGATTCAAACCCCCGATACCCAAAAAGGGTATACCGGATTTCGAGTCCAGCGCATTCGGTCACTCTGCCAATCTTCCTTGCGATTGCGTTTGCAAAGGTAGTGATAATTTTTGTATTCGCAAAAAATATCACTACCTTTTCCTTGTTCTTTTTCCGAAGGATTTCTAAAAAACCGTCAAAGGCTATTTTGGAAACCCGTCTTTAGATGATGCTGTTTTTCTTGGTCCACTCCACGATTTCGGGAATGTATCCGAAGGCAAGTCCGGTGACGGTATCTGCGCAGCCGTAGTATACGGCAATGCGGCCCGTTTCGGGGTCGTGTACTTCTGCGCAGGGGAAACATACATTGGGTACATCGCCCATGCACTCATACGGGGCCTGCGGAGAGATGAGGTAAGGACCGGAACGGTGTGTGGCTTTCCAGGGCTGCTCCAGATCGAGCAGGGCGGAACCGAAGGCGTATACATAGCCGTTGCAGGAACGGAGTACGCCGTGGTAGAACAGCAGCCATCCCTCGGAGGTCTTTACGGGTACAGGGCCTGCGCCTATCTTCATGCACTGCCATGCAGACACTTCAAAGGCGGCGGGAGCCATCACATGACGGTGGCGTCCCCAGAATTCCATGTCGGGCGACTCGCTGTAGAAGATGTCGCCGAAGGGTGTGTGGCCGGTGTCGCTCGGGCGGGAGAGCATGGCGAAATTGCCGTTGATCTTCTCGGGGAAGAGCACGCCGTTGCGGTTGTAGGGCAGGAAGGCGTTCTCCAGCTGATGGAAGGTCTTGAAGTCTTTGGTCCATGCGATACCGATGGTCGGTCCGTGGTATCCGTTGCACCAGGTCACGTAGTAGCGGTCTTCGATGAAGCATACGCGGGGATCGTAGCCGTATACCCATTCGCCGATCTCCTTGTTGTCGCACTCAAAGCGGAGCGGCTCCTCGTTGATGTTCCAGTTTACACCGTCTTTGGAGAAACCTACATGGAGTACCATGCGGCGGTTGGTGTCGTCACAGCGGAATACTCCGGCAAAGCCTTCGCCGAAAGGTACGACGGCACTGTTGAAGATACTGTTGCTGGTGGGCAGCAGGTCGCGGGGGATGATGGGGTTCTTGGAACAACGCCACAGCGGGGAGCGTGCGCCTTCCGGACGGTCTTCCCAAGGCATATTGGGCAACGGATTGCCCGAAATGATAAGTTTGCTCATATTTGTTGTAATGGTTTATGGTATTTGTATTTTGTATTATTCTGTTTTGTTGTGGTGGGTTTACTTCTGCTTGTCGGGGTAGGTGAACGGTACAAACCATGTGATCAGGAAGGCCGGTATGGTGCATACGAGCACGAAGATGAAGAATTCGCGGTAGCCCAACCAGTCGCTCACGTAGCCGCTGAGCATGCCGGGAAGCATCACGCCGAGGTTCATGATGCCTGATGCAAATGCGTAGTGGGCCATCTGGTGCTTGCCGGGTGCTACCTGCTGCATCATGAAGAGGGTCAGTCCTACGAAGCCAAATCCGTAGCCGAAATACTCGAGCACGATGCCGCCGCCGATGATCCACAGGCTTTCCGGCTGGTAGATGGCGAGGAAGGTGTAGGCTATGAAGGGAAGGTTGAATACGCAGCACAGCGAAAAGAGTGATTTCTTCAGGCCGCGGTGTGCGATGTAGTATCCGGCAAGGATACTTCCCAGGACGAAGGCGCCTGCGCCGAACGTGCCGTAGCAGATGCCTATCTGCTCTTCAGACAGTCCGAGACCCTGGTCGGCACGGTCTGCCTTGAGGAAGAGCGGCACAATCTTCATCACAAAACCTTCTGCAAAGCGGTAGAGTATGATGAAGAAGATATAATATACAATGTGGCGTTTGCGGAAGAAATCGGCAAAGACGGCTCCCAGTTCCTTCATGGTCTCCTTGAATCCCGGTTTCTCCTCGGCCTTTTTGGCGGCGTCTGCCGGAAGGAATTTGATGTGGTAGGTACCGAGCAAGACCATGACCAGTCCGATGATGCCCATGATGGTCATCCATGCGGCCACAGTGCCTTGGTGTTTGGCTGCGGCTATGGCTTCGGGGGTGAGTCCCGTCGTGTCGCCCGTGAAATGTGTGATGAGCTTTCCGGCCAGGTAGACAAGGCCTCCGGTTGCGGCGATCTTGGCTATGTTGTAGAAGGCTCCCTGCCATCCGATATATTTGGCTTGGTCTTCAGTAGAGAGGGTGGCCATATATACGCCGTCTGCGGCTACGTCGTGGGTAGCGCCGCTGAGTGCGATGATGGCAAGCAGGGCGATGGTGACGGCGAAGAAGTCGGGCAGTTGGAGTGCGAGTGCCACAAGGCCGAAGATACATCCTGTGGCTATCTGTGTGACGATGACGAAGAATTTCTTGGTCTTGTAGATTTCGAGCAGCGGGCTCCAGAGGGGCTTCAGTGTCCACGGAAACATGATGATGGACGTCCAGAAGGCTATCTGCGCGTCGGAGATGTCAAGTCCCTTGAACATCAGAGTGCATACCATGTTGAGTACCACGAAGGGCATGCCCATGGCGAAATAGAGTGTCGGCACCCATGTGATGGGGCTCCGTTGTGTAGTGTTATTAGGTTTCATTGTATATGGATGGTTGTTTTTTACGGTGCAGGCTGCGCAGGACTATTCGTATATCTCGTCGATGTCCATGTCGCCCTCGTCTTCTTTCTCTTTCTCATTGGCACAGGCGTTGAAGCCCTCGGGTACGTTGAAGGTGGCGTCGGGCGTGTAGGGTAGGGTGTGGTCGGCGTACACTTTCTTCATGAAGTACGCCCAAATGGGCAGTGCCATTGTGGCGCCCTGTCCCATGCGCATGGAGTCGAAGTGTACGTCGCGGTCTTCTCCGCCTACCCAGCATCCGCTGACAAGCTGCGGTGTGAAGCCTACAAACCAGGCGTCGGAGTTGCGGTTGGTGGTTCCCGTCTTGCCGGCTATTTCGCCCGGCAGGTCGTATTTGTATCGCAGCCGTCCGGCGGTACCGCCGTCTACGACGCCGCGGAGCATCTCGATCATCTTGTAGGCGCTTTCCGAACTGATGACCTCGTTCATGCGGGGCTGGAACTGGGTGATGACATTGCCCTCGTTGTCTTCGATGCGTGTGACAAGGAGCGGTGCGGTGCGTATGCCGTTGTTGGCGAAGGTGCTGTAGGCGCTTACCATTTCGGCCACCGACACTTCGCACGGGCCGAGGCAGAGCGACATTGAGGGATAGATGTCGGGGTTGTTGATGCCGAAATCATGCAGCAGACTGACAAACTGCTGCGGGTTGAGCTTGCTCATCAGATAGGCCGATATCCAGTTGTTCGACTGTGCGAGACCCCATTTCAGGGTCACCATCTGTCCGTAGCGGTTGTGGCTGGCGTTGCGTGGGGTCCAGGGCTTGCCGGCGACCATATAGGTCCGCTGCACGTTGGGGGCTTGGTCGCAGGGGGAAAAACCGTTTTCCATGGCGAGGGCGTAGAGGAAAGGCTTTATGGTGGAACCTATCTGCCGGCGGCCGTTCATCACCATGTCATACATGAAGTGCGAGTAGTCGAGACCGCCGACGTAGGCTTTCACCTGTCCGGTCTTGGCATCCATGCTCATAAATCCCGCACGAAGGAACGACTTGACATACCTTATGCTGTCTATCGGGGTCATCACGGTGTCGATGTCGCCGTGATAGGTGAAGAGTGTCATGTCTGTCGGGGTGTGGAAGGAGCGTTTGATTTCTTCCTCCGAGGCACCGGCGGCACGCAGATTGCGGTATCGTTCGCTTTGTGCGACGGCCCGTCCGATGATTTGGTTTACCTCCTTGGTGCTGAGGGCTTCGCTGAATGGAGCATTGGGCTTGTTCTTGTTTTCCTTGAAGAATTCCCGCTGCAGGAAGCGTGCTACATGCGCATAGACCGACTCTTCTGCATATCTCTGCATGCGTGAGTCGATGGAGGTGTAGACCTTCAGACCGTCGGTATTGAGGTTGTAGGGCTTGCCGTCCTTCTTGAAATTCTTGTTGCACCATCCGTAGAGGGGGTCTGTGTCCCAGGCGATGGAGTCGAGCACGTATTGCCGTTTGTTCCATGAGGGATAGTCGTCTCTTTCGGGGCGTTTGGCCGACATGTATATGCGGAGAAACTCGCGCAGGTAGGGGGCTGTGCCGTCCTTGTGGTCGGTGCGGTGGAAGTTGAGGGTAAGCGGTTCGGCACAGTAGCGCTCATAGTCAGCGTCTGAGAGATAGCCGGCCTTGCGCATCTGTGCCAGTACCACGTTGCGGCGGTCGCGGCTCCGGTCGGGGTAGCGTACGGGATTGAAGTAGGAGGGGTTCTTGCACAGTCCGACAAGTGTGGCCGACTCGGCGACGGTGAGGTCTCCCGGTTCCTTGTTGAAGTAGGTATTGGCGGCAGTCTTGATGCCGACTGCGTTGTGCAGGAAGTCAAAATAGTTGAGGTAGAGGGCGATGATCTCCTCTTTGGTATAGTTGCGTTCGAGCTTGACGGCGATGACCCACTCTATAGGCTTTTGCAGCAGGCGTTGTGTGGTGCTTGCCGCTGTTTCCGAGTAGAGCTGCTTGGCCAGCTGTTGGGTGATGGTCGATCCGCCTCCGGCATTTTTCTGTCCGAGGATGCCGCGCTTAATGACGGCCCGTCCGAGTGCGATGAAGTCGATGCCGGAGTGGTCGTAGAAGCGTTCGTCTTCGGTGGCGACAAGTGCCTTTACGAGATAGGGCGAGATCTTGGAGTAGGGTATGCAGATGCGGTTCTCGCGGTTGAAGTTCCATGTGCCGATCACTTTGCCGTCAGCGGTATAGATCTGTGTAGCAAAGCGGTTGATGGGATTCTGCAGGTCTTCTATGGGGGGCATATAGCCTATCCACCCGTTCCATATGGCGGTGAATATGCCGGCTGTGAGGAGAAATATGGTGAACAAAGCACCCCATAGAAAGTGTACCAGGGCTTTTCTCATGTATCGTGTAGAAATTCTTTTTGACGACAAACTTACGCATTTTTTTCTGATTATCGTCGGTTTTGCCGGGCTATTTTGTCCGGGCTTGGAATAAATCTGCTTTTGCCGTTGCCGGGCATCCGGATTTTCATGGCGTCCCTTACGTCTTCCGTCTGACGCCGCGCACGGCTTCAGCCTCCAGCGGGTTTTCCGGCCAGTAGTGTTTCGGGTATCGCCGGCGCAGTTCCTTCCGCACTTCAAAGTAGGTGGAGTCCCAGAAGTTGTGGAGGTCTTGGGTGAGCTGCACCGGTTTGTATCCCGGCGAGAGCAGCTCCATGAGCACCGGCCGTCTGCCGTCGTCGACGCATGGGGTGGCGGTCAGTCCGAAGCATTCCTGAAGGCGTACACTGAGTACAGGCGCCTCAGCTCCTTGTCGGTAGTCTATGCGGATGCGGCTTCCCGTCGGTACGGTGACGTGTGTGGGTGCAAGGCGGTCGATGGTTTGTTGACGGTCGTAGGGGATGAGTGCCCACAGCACTTGTGCAAGCGGAATCTTCGACAGTTCGGCCGCCGTAGTCTTGACATGTCCGTTTTCTTCGAGATAGAAGGGAAGCCAGTCTTTGGCGGTTTCGAGCAGGTGCTCGGTGGAAAGGTCGGGCAGGTCAAGGTCGCGGTGCCACTCGCTGACGGCGGCGACGCGCCGTTGGAGCCGTTGGGCCTCGTCGTCCCAGTCGAGCAGACTCCGTCCGTATTTTCTTACGGCTTCACATACGATGGCGACAATCTTTTCGTGGTCGGTATCGTGCAGCGGTCTACTGCCGGCGACCAGTCTGCCGATGCGCTGTTCGCGTTGCATCACGACGCACCCCTGCTTGTTGTCCCACGATACGTTGTCGTATGAGGTCACGAGGTCCAGTCGGTCAGGCCGGACGGGGGCGGCGAGAAATACGCGTCCGCCTTGCCCTGTGGCGTGTAGGGAGGCAATGGCCAGCCACGGGTGGGCCGTGAGCAGGTCCGATTGTTCCAGCCGTACGTTTCCGCCGTTTGCCAGGCGGTATCCGCCGACGGCATCCGTAGCCATGGCGATACGCTCGGGATAGGCGTGGGCGATGAGCGTGCCGACATCGAAGGGGTCTACGCCCGAGTTGTCCTCTTCGGTATGCGCCATGTGCCGGTATTCCCTGGCAATCTGTGCGATACGGCTCCATCGTCCGGTCTGCCCTTTCCGGCGTAGGGTGCGCAGTGTTGCGATGCGTCCGGTCATGTCGGTGTCAGACGGGTTGCCGCCGGCCGGGTCTTTTTCCTCGAGCAAGGCGGCGATGTCGCAGGCCAGACTTCGCAAGGAGGCCGTTCCGGCACAGAGGATCATTCTCGCAATGCGCGGATGGCAGGGTAGGGCAGCCATGCGTTTGCCGGTGGATGTGATGTTGCCTGTCGGGTCGGTTGCTCCGAGTGTCTGCAGAAGGGATTGTGCTTTTCTTATGGCGTCGGCGGGAGGCGGTGTGAGCCAAGGGAGGGCGGTCATGTCATTTTCCCCGAAGGCGGCAACGTTGAGTACCAGCGGTGCAAGGTCGGCTTCGGCTATCTCGGGCGTGCGGCGCTCGGCCATGCGGTGGTCAGATGCAAGTGTCCATAGCCGTATGCAGGTGCCTTCGGCCACTCGTCCGGCGCGTCCGCGGCGCTGCTCCGCCATATCGCGGCTCACGTCGACGGTTTCGAGGTGGCTCAGTCCTGTGCGCGCGTCGAATACGGAGCGACGGCACAGTCCGCTGTCGATGACAATACGTACGCCTTCTATCGTCAGCGAGGTCTCGGCTATCGATGTGGCAAGCACTATCTTTCTTTCGCCTTTGCGCGACGGGGCGATGGCCTCGTGCTGGGCTTCGGGCGACAGATGTCCGTAGAGCGGGCAGATGTGGGTGGGCGACAGGCTGTTCCCCAAAAGACCGGCGCAGGCCTCTATGTCGCCCTGTCCCGGCAGGAAGGCGAGAATGTCGCCCTCCTGATTGCGGTGGGCCTCTACGATGGCGCGGGCAGTGGCGCGGGCCATGTCTCGCGGCGGGGTGTCTTCGGCGGCGTATCTTGTTGTCACGGGAAACATCCGTCCTTCGCTCTCTATGACCGGTGCATGGAGCGTGCGGCTGAGGTCTGCCGTGTCGATGGTGGCAGACATGACCACGATCTTGAGATCCGGCCGTATGATCTGTTGTGTTTGCCGTGTCAGGGCGAGCGCCAGGTCGGAGTTGATGCTACGCTCGTGGAACTCGTCGAAAATGACGGTGTCCACTCCGTCGAGGGTCGCATCGTCTACGAGCATACGGGTGAGAATGCCTTCGGTGAGCACTTCTATGCGTGTGTCCTTGCTTGTCTTGCTCTCGAAGCGTACACGGTACCCCACGCTTTTGCCTATGGTCTCGCCGACGATGTCGGCCATGCGCAGGGCAATCTGTCGGGCGGCAAGGCGGCGCGGCTCGAGCATGAGTATTTTTCCGCCGGTGGTGTTGCCTGCCGCTATGGTCAGCGGCAGCAGGGTCGACTTTCCTGCTCCCGGCGGTGCAGTGATGATCACCGCAGAATGTGTTTGCAGCGCTTTGTTGACATCTTCTGCAATGGCTGCTGCCGGCAGGTCGCCGGCCCGATGTGTGAGTTCCTGTATCGTCATCTGCTTCTGTTTCATGGCCTGCCGAAGGTCGCGTCTGTCGGTAGGGCTGGCAAAAGTACGAATAAGAGACGAGAAAATGCCTTTTCTTGTATTGTATCTTACGCAATGCTCCGAAATTCGGCTCCAGTCTGCAAAAATCATGTTAATCTGTATTAAAAAGGAGGATAGAGATATGGATGTTGGGCGGATAATTTGTAATTTTGCAGCCGATTTATTCTGTTGGGGCAATAAGAAGCATCGGCTTTTGGTCGGTCGCCTCGCAGAGAAAACCCGTTTATTTTAATAATTAATGTACGCAATCGTAGAGATTAACGGTCAGCAGTTCAAGGCAGAGCAGGGCAAGAAATTGTTCGTCAACCACATCAAGGATGCTCAGGAAGGCCAGACTGTTGAGTTCGACAAGGTACTGCTTGTCGACAATGAAGGAACAGTACAGGTAGGTGCACCTGCCGTAGAAGGTGCCAAAGTAGTATGCGAGGTTGTCAATCCTCTCGTAAAAGGCGACAAGGTCATTGTCTTCAAGATGAAGCGCAGAAAGGACTATCGCAAGAAGAACGGTCATCGTGCACAGTTCACCGAGGTAACAATCAAAGAAGTAATCGCTTAAATTTTTAGGAGGAACAAGAAATGGCACATAAAAAAGGTGTAGGTAGTTCGAAGAACGGACGCGAGTCAGCTTCTCAAAGATTAGGCGTCAAGATCTGGGGTGGTCAGAAAGTGATCGCAGGCAACATCATCGTTCGCCAGCGCGGTACAAAGCACAATCCCGGTCTGAATGTAGGCATCGGCAAGGACGACACACTCTACGCTCTCGTAGACGGCGTGGTCAACTTCCGCAAAGGCCGCAAAGACAGAAGCACTGTCTCTGTGATACCCGAAGCCGAGGCCTAAACATCACCAAACACTTATTCCAAACAAACACAGCAGTCCTGGTTTTCGATTCGAAAATCAGGACTGTCTGCTTATAGGCGGGTACTAAGTAATTTTCAAAAAATAACTTACCCAATTTTGTGAAATATCAATACCAGTTCACATATCTGACTATCCCTGTCTTTTTGCCGCTTTTGCG
>CAVHOL010000034.1:0-28089 GCA_963637655.1 bacterium
CCTTCTTCAGTCGCATAGCCCGCTATGCTCCTTCAGAAAGACAGAAAAATCTGCTCGGCTAAAATTCAAAAATCCATCAAAGACAATTTTTAGAACCCGCCTTTACAGTATCTGCAGCACTTCCTGGAGATCTTCGATGGTCTTGAGCCGTGTCATGATGGCGCGCACTTCTTCGCGGTCATGTACGCGAATCTCGATCATGCCGTCGAAGATGCCCTGGTCGCTGGATACGGTAATCTTGTGTATGCTGACGTCGAGGTCGTGCGAGATAATCTGTGCCACGTCGTAGAGCATGCCTTTGCGGTCGATGCCGCGTATCTCTATGGTGGCGTCGAAGAAGCGGCTCTTGTGCATGTCCCACTTGGCGTCGAGTATGCGGTTGCCGAAGCTGGCCTTCAGCCGGGAGGCTACCTTGCAGTCGCGCTTGTGTATCTCGATGCGGCCGTGGTCGTCGATGAAGCCGAGCGTGTCGTCGCCCGGTATGGGGTGGCAGCAGGTCGGGAATATGTAGGTGTCGATGGATCGGGGGGTGAGGATGACGGGCTTCTTCTTGTTGAAACCTTCGCCCACGACAAACAGTTCGGACTTTTTCTCCTCCTTGTCGTCTTTCTTGCGGTCGCGCGAGAGGAAAGGCACGTACTTGCGCCAGTTGGAGGTAGTATCCTTCTTTTTCTTCTCGCGCAGTTCGTCGAGATCCTTGTCGCCCATCAGGATGGTGCGCTGTCCGATGGCGAGGAAGAGCGCCTCGGGAGTCTTCACCTCATGGAAATCGCAGAGCTTGGCGACAACGGCCGTGGTGAGCTCCAGGTCGTTGCCCTTCAGCCAATCGGTGAGTATCTGCTCGCCCTTCTTCTGCGTCTCGCGGTTCTCGCGGCGCAGTATGGCCTCGATTTTGCCCTTGGCCTTGGCCGTAGATACAAAGTTGATCCAGGATGCCTGTACGTGCTGCGACTTGGAGGTGAGCACCTCCACCTGGTCGCCGCTCTGCAGTTTGTGGCTCAGCGGCACCAGTTTGTGGTTGACCTTCGCTCCGATGCAGTGGCTGCCGAGGAAGGTGTGTATCTGGAAGGCAAAGTCGAGGGCGGTGCATCCGGCCGGGAGAGTCTTGATCTCGCCCTTGGGCGTGAAGACAAAAATCTCGCTGGCGAAGAGATTGAGCTTGATGGTGTCGAGGAAGTCCATCGCGTCGGGCTGCGGATCGTCGAGTATCTCCTTGATGGTGCTCAGCCAGTTGTTGAGTTCGCTGTCGTCCTCGACAAACTCCTCGCCCTCCTTGTACTTCCAGTGGGCGGCGAAGCCCTGCTCGGCCACCTCGTTCATACGATCGCTGCGTATCTGCACCTCGATCCACTGGCCCTGCTTGGACATCAGCGTGACGTGGAGGGCCTGGTATCCGTTGGCCTTGGGGTGGTTGACCCAGTCGCGCAGCCGGTCGGGGTGTGACTTGTAGATCTGGCTGATGGCGACGTAGATCTTGAAGCATTCGTTGATTTCGTCCTTGCGGTCTTTGGGCGTAAAAATGATGCGGACCGCAAGGATGTCGTATATCTCGTCGAAGGAGACATGCTTGTTCTGCATCTTGCTCCAGATGGAGTAGGGACTCTTGACGCGGGCCTTGATCTCGTAGGAGATGCCCATCTGGTCGAGGGCCTGTCGGATGGGGTCGGTGAAAAGTTGGAAGAGCGTTTCGCGCTTTTCCTGCGTCATGGAGAGTTTCTTCTCGAGCGACGCATATTCTTCGGGGTGCTCGTATCGGAAACTGAGGTCTTCGAGTTCGGTCTTGATCTTGTTCAGACCGAGGCGGTTGGCCAGCGGGGCGTAGATGTAGAGTGTCTCGCCCGCTATCTTGTACTGTTTGTTGGCCGGCTGGCTGGCCAGGGTGCGCATGTTGTGCAGGCGGTCGCAGATCTTGATGAGGATGACACGGATGTCGTCGCTCATGGTGAGCAGAAGCTTCTTGAAGTTCTCTGCCTGGGCCGAAGCCTGCTGCCCGAAGATGCCGCCCGAGATTTTGGTGAGTCCGTCGACGATCTGTGCGATCTTCGGTCCGAAGATGTTCTCGATATCCTCGACGGTGTAGTCGGTGTCTTCGACCACATCATGCAACAGTGCGGCGCAGATGCTCGTCGATCCGAGTCCCATCTCCTCGCAGGCTATCTGTGCCACGGCGATGGGATGCATGATGTAGGGCTCGCCGGAGAGCCGGCGCACGCCCTTGTGGGCCTGCCGTGCAAAGTTGAAGGCCTTGGTGATGAGGTCGACCTTTTTGCGGTGGCGCGACGACGTATAGGTATCGAGGATATGCTGGAAGGCATCGTCTATCATCTTCTTCTCGGCTTCCTCACGCTGTTGGTCAGTCAGGTTGTGGTCATCCATGCGCGTTTCCTCCTTGTATGTAGTTTTTTAGGTGTATTCTGAAAAAACGAATTTTAAGACAGGCTGTATATCTTGTGTCTTTACTTCACCTTGATCTTCTTTCCGGCGCGGATACTGCTTCCGGAGATGCCGTTGAGCTTCTTGAGCTTCTTCACGGTCGTACCGTTGCGTGCGGCAATCTCGGAGAGCGTGTCGCCCTGGCGTATGGTCACGCTCTTGCCGCCGCGGCCTTTACGGTTTTTCTTCGACTTGCGTGAAGAACGTGAAGAGCGGCTGCCTGACGAGCGTGTGCGGGAGCGTGAAGAAGTGTAGGCGGGCACGTCGTCGGGTACTTCCACCTCGGTGCGGCGGTTGAGCAGGGCATCGGCGTTGTAGGCGTAGATGTCGCTCTCCTTGTCGATGAAGCTGCTGACAATGTTGGACGGCAGGCGCAGGGCTGAGGGATGGGAAGCACCGTTGACCACGTTGCGGCGGTATTGCGGATTGAGTTCCTTGATCTGGTCGACGCCTATTCCGAGCACTCCGGCTACCTGCTCGAAGTGTACGTCGCGGTTGACGACCACGGTATCGGTCTTTGCGGGCAGGTCGGCCACCATGGGGCAGATGTTGTGCTCGCAGTAGTAGTTCATGATATAGTTGGCGGCGATGAAGGCGGGTACGTATCCGCGTGTCTCGCGGGGAAGGTAGGGGTAGATTTTCCAATAGTCGGTCTCGCCCTTGGAGCGGTGCATGGCCTTGCTGATGTTCTCTGGACCGCAGTTGTAGGCGGCGATGACGAGGTTCCAGTCGCCGAAGATCTTGTAGAGGTCGCGCAGGTAGCGGGCGGCGGCGTAGGATGCCTTGACGGGGTCGCGGCGCTCGTCGACGAGCGAGTTGATTTCAAGCCCGTATTGCTTGCCGGTCTTGAGCATGAACTGCCAGAGGCCGGTGGCGCCGACGCGGGACACGGCATTGGGATTGAGGGCAGACTCGATGACGGGCAGGTACTTCAGCTCGAGGGGCAGACCGTAGCTCTCGAGCGCTTCCTCGAAGATGGGCAGGTAGAAATTCTGCATGCCGAGCATGGTGCTCACCGAGCGGCGCAGATGGCCGCTGTAGCGGTCGATGAACTTCTGCACGACGTCGTTGTAAGGCATCTCGATGACCGACGGCAGGCGGCTGAGGCGCTCCTTGTAGACGCCGCGGTCGTAGACGGGGTTGACGTCGGGCATATTGCAGTCGGGGTTGGGCTTGAGGTAGGTCCGGGCGTTGTAGGCATTGAGCAGCGAGTCGTAGTCGCTGGTGAGCGCCTCGGGTACGTCGAAGACTTCCTTCTCGCCCTTCTCGTTGGTCACGGTGATTTCGGTATCGTCGTCATCGGTCTGCGCGGACAGGTGGCAGGTGCAACCGAACATCAGGGCGGCTATCAGAAAGATGGATTTTTTCATTGGAGATATATTCTGTTTTTTTGTGCCCTGGCTTTTCCCTTGGCCCAAGGGCATCTTGTTTTACGTTTCAAGTGATAAGATGACAAGACTGTGTCAGAAATTGAGACTGCAGCTCACGCCCAGTGCGTTTGACCGGATGGGATTGCGGTCCTGTTTGTTGTTGATGACTGTGGGGGTCACCCTCAGGCTGAGGTTGTTGGAGATGTCAAACTCCGACAGGGAGGCATCCACATAGGCATCGATGATGGAGAGGGCGTAGACGGCGACGAGCGAGAAGAAGCTCAGGTCGCGCCAGCGGCGGTAGCGGTCTTTGCGCTGCTTGAAGAGCCGCTGGTAGCGTGCGAGGTTGGTGTCGTCGATCTTGGCGTTGAGGTGCAGAAACTGGTTGTAGCTCTGCGTGTTGGGGTCGTCGTCCATGATGTCCATGTAGGCTTGGGAGTAGTCGTGGTACATCTGGTTGTTCCAGCGCATGGCGTAGATGCAGCCTACAAATCCGCCGTAGACGATGGGCAGTTTCCAGTACTTGCGGTTGTAGATCTGTCCTGCGCCGGGCAGTACGATGGCCAGCCACATGGCCCGCTTGGCGTTGGGGCGCCAAGTGTTCCAGTCGCGCTTCTGGTGCCGTGCGAGCGAGTCGGTGGAGTGGGTGAGGGCTGCGCTGTCTGCCGGGGTTATGAGGTCGGAGGCCTTGACCGTACTGTCTTCGGGCTGGACGGGGAAAGCGGTCTCTATGGTCCCCGTCATCGGCTTTTGCGCCGCTGACGGCAGCGCAAAGGCGAAGGCCAGAATGACGAGTGCTGCGCGGAGTGTATGTAGAAGATGTAGTGTCACGCCTTGTGTAGTGCTTACTGAGCCTTCATTTTGTCGAATACGTTCATGATGTGCTCCAGTTCCTCCTCGCTGGAGAAGGGAATGGTGATCTTGCCTTTGCCCTTGGGCGAGCAGGTCATCTGCACCTTGGTCTGGAGAAACTCGGAGAGGCGCGTGCGGAGTACGGTGAACTCCTCGGGCAGTTTGGTCTTGGCGACAATCTTTTTCTTGCCCGAGTCTACGTCCTCGCCGTTCTTGAGCATCTGGGCCATCTCCTCGACCTTGCGTACGGAGTAGCCGTGCTTCTGCACCTCATTGAAGAGGCGTATCTGCAGCGACGGACTTTCTACGGCGAGCAGGGCGCGGGCGTGTCCCATGTCGATCTCTTTCTTCTGGAGGGCCATCTGCACCTGGGCCGGCAGCTTGAGCAGGCGCAGGTAGTTGGTGATGGCGGTACGGCTCTTGCCGACGCGCTCAGACACCTTCTCCTGGGTCATGCCTTCGCCTTCGAGCAGATGCTCGTAGGCCAGCGCGATCTCGATGGCGTTGAGGTCTTCGCGCTGTATGTTCTCCACAAGCGCCATCTCCATGACGTTCTCGTCCTTGATGGTGCGGATGTACGCGGGGATGGCGTTGAGGCCTGCTATCTGCGAGGCGCGCCAGCGGCGTTCGCCGGCGATGATCTGAAACCGGTCGTCGGCCACCTGCCGGAGGGTGATGGGCTGTATGATGCCGATCTCGCGGATGCTGTTGGCCAGCTCCTGCAGGGCGTCGGGGTCGAAGTCGCGCCGCGGCTGGTTGGGGTTGGCTTCTATCTGTGTGAGCGGTATCTCGTTGATGGTCGACGTGCCTTGTGTGCGCACGCCGTTGGTATCGATGAGCGCGTCGAGGCCCTGTCCTTTCTCGAGGTCGTCGAGGCCGCGTCCGAGTACGCTTCCGCTTCTGTTGTATCTTTTGTGTACTGCCATGTCTTTGTCTGTTGCAAGGACCGGTGCCGGTGTCTCCTGTCATCGGGGATGTCGGGGTGGGGAGACGGGCGGGGTGTGTCCTACTTGTTCTTGTTGATGATCTCCTTGGCCAGGGCCAGATAATTTTTGCTTCCGGTGGAGTCGGCGTCGTAGAGGATGACGGGGAGACCGTGGCTGGGGCTTTCGCTGAGTTTCACGTTGCGCTGGATGACCGTCTTGAACACCAGTTCCTGGAAGTGGCGCTTCACCTCGTCGTAGATCTGGTTGGCCAGTCTGAGGCGGCTGTCGTACATGGTGAGCAGGAACCCTTCTATCTCGAGTTTCGGATTGAGCTTGCTCTTGATGATCTTGATGGTGCTGAGCAGCTTGGTGATGCCTTCAAGGGCGAAGTACTCGCACTGTACGGGGATGACCACCGAGTCGGCTGCAGTGAGGGCGTTGACGGTGATGAGTCCGAGCGACGGGCTGCAGTCGATGAGGATGTAGTCGTAGTCGTCGCGCACGGCCGAGAGCACGTTCTTGATGACCCGTTCGCGGTTGTTGATGTTGAGCATCTCGATCTCTGCGCCCACCAGGTCGATGTGGCTGGGGATGATGTCCAGTCCGTGGATGTCGGTGGTGTACACTGCGTCGTGTACGTCGGCATGGTCGATGATGCATTCATACAGGGAGCAGTCCACCTCCTGTATGTCCACTCCCAGACCGCTCGAGGCGTTGGCTTGTGGATCTGCGTCGACAACGAGCACCTTCTTTTCGAGGGTCGCGAGCGAAGCGGCCAGGTTGATGGTGGTGGTGGTTTTGCCCACTCCGCCCTTCTGATTGGCCAGTGCGATGATTTTTCCCATATTTTCAGTCTTTCCGTGTACGGTTGTTCTTGCCAAGAGTGTTCCTTCGGGGATAGACACAACGGAGGGATGCCCCGAAAAAAGCAAGCCTGACTTGGCAAAATATCGGGACAAAGTTACATATTTTATGTGGAATAAGATAGATTTAAACCTTTTTTCGTACTTTTGCGGAGGATTTTGGCAAGCAGGAAAAATCCGGAAAAGAACATTCCTGCAGCGATATTTTTCAATTGGCGTGACATTTCCGGCCACGCTTCCAGTACAAGCACATGAATACAGACAAACCACTGATATTGATTTCCAACGATGACGGTTACCATGCCAAGGGCATCAACAGCCTCATCGATATGATAGCCGACATGGCCGACCTGCTGGTCTGTGCCCCGGAGTCGGCCCGTTCGGGATTTTCCTGCGCCTTCTCGGCCACGGCACCGCTGCGGCTGAAGTTGCGCCGCCAGCGCGAGGGTATGGAGATGTGGTCGTGCAACGGCACGCCGGTAGACTGCGTGAAGCTCGCCCTCGACCAGTTTTTCCCCGGCCGCAAGCCCGATATGGTGATCGGAGGCATCAACCACGGCGACAATGCCAGTGTCAACACCCACTATAGCGGCACCATGGGCGTGACGATGGAAGGGTGCATGAAGTACATCCCGTCGGTCGCCTTCTCGCTCTGCGACCATGAGGAGAATGCCGACTTCGCCCCGCTCCGTCCTGTAGTGCGCAAGATCGTGCGCAAGGTGCTGGCCGAAGGACTGCCCCAAGGGGTCTGCCTCAATGTCAACTTCCCCAAGGCCAAGACCTTCCGCGGGGTCAAGGTGTGTCGCATGAGCCGTGGTACGTGGGGCAACGAGTGCGTGAAGATGTCGCATCCGCACGGCTACGACTATTTCTGGATGACCGGACACTACACCAACGACGAGCCTGCGAGCACCGATACCGACCGGTGGGCGCTCGACAACGGCTACGTGGCCATCACCCCGACCTCCGTCGACGTGACCGACTACGCCTTTCTGCGCGACCGTGACGACTGGAACCTGTCTGTCGACGGGGAATAGCACAAGACGGGACGTACCGATGGAACCGCCCTGTCCTAAAAGCAAGATACAGACATGAAATACTATCTCATTGCAGGCGAGGCCAGCGGCGACCTGCACGGCTCGCGCCTGATGCGGGCACTGAAGCATACCGACCCGAAGGCACAGTTCCGCTTCTTCGGGGGCGACCTCATGGCAGCTGTCGGAGGAAAACCGGTGCGCCACTACCGCGACCTGGCCTACATGGGGTTTGTTCCGGTGCTGCTCCATCTGCGTACCATCTTCCGCAACATGGCCTTCTGCAAGCGTGATATTGCGGAGTGGCAGCCCGATGCCGTGATACTCATCGACTATCCGGGATTCAATCTTGACATCGCGAAATATGTGCGGGCCAAGACCGGAATCCCGGTCTTCTACTATATCTCACCGAAGATTTGGGCATGGAAGGAGTGGCGCATCAATGCCATCAAGCGTGATGTGTCGGAAATGTTTTCCATCCTTCCGTTCGAAAAAGCCTTTTTTGAGGAAAAACACAATTACCCCATACACTATGTGGGCAATCCTACGGCCGACGAGGTGCGCGAGTTTCGCGGTGCCTATCATGAGACCGGTGCGGAATTCCGCACCCGGCACGGTCTCGACTCGCGTCCGGTCATTGCATTGCTCGCCGGCAGCCGTCGGCAAGAGATCAAGGACAACCTGCCGGCCATGATGGCCGCCGCACAGAATTTCCCCGACTATCAGATGGTGCTGGCCGGCGCCCCCGGTATAGAAAGGGAGTACTATGCGCAGTATATTTCCGGCCACAACGTGACCCTGGTCATGGACGACACCTATGCGCTCTTGTCGCACGCTACAGCGGCTCTTGTCACGAGCGGCACGGCTACGCTTGAGACATCGCTCTTCGATGTGCCCCAGGTGGTGTGCTACAAGACCCCGCTTCCCCATCTCATTGCCTTCCTGCGCCGCCATCTGCTGCATGTGAAGTACATCTCGCTGGTCAATCTTGTTGCCGACAGCGAGGTGGTCACCGAACTGGTGGCCGACACGTTCACGGTAAAGAATATCACGGCAGAACTGCGTCGCATACTGCCCGGCGGCGACAACCGTCAGCCGATGCTCGACGGATACGCCGCCGTACGCCGTGCGCTCGGTACGGACGTCGCTCCCGACAATGCCGCCCGTATCATGGTAGGACTGCTGTCGTGGAACTGACGGTGCGAGGCTGGTGATGCGGAGAAGGAAACAGACGGATCCCTTCTTCTTTTGTTTTTGTTGCGCAATCAGCGTCAGTCTATGTATCTGCGGGTGATGTCGCCGTACTGGTCGATGCGGCGGTCGCGCAGGAAGGGCCACCACCGGCGCACGTTTTCGCTGTGGGCAAGGTCTACTTCGACGACGGTACTGTCTTCCTCATTTTCGCTTGAGCGGTAGAGCATTTCGCCTTGCGGGCCGACGACCATCGAACTGCCCCAGAATGTGATGCCCTCGGTCTGTCCGCTGGGGTCGGGCTCGAAGCCCACACGGTTGACCGACACTACCGGCAGGCCGTTGGCTACGGCGTGTCCGCGTTGTACGGTGGTCCATGCCTCGCGCTGGCGCTGCTGCTCGTCGGCGGTGTCGCTGGCAGCATAGCCGATGGCGGTGGGGTAGATGAGAAGTTCGGTACCCTGGAGCGCCATGAGGCGCGCTGCTTCCGGATACCACTGGTCCCAGCATACGAGTACGCCGAGACGTCCGACACTGGTGTCGATGGGGTGGAATCCCAGGTCGCCGGGCGTGAAGTAGAACTTCTCGTAGTAGGCCGGATCGTCGGGGATGTGCATCTTGCGGTAGCGGCCGGCTATTGTGCCGTCGCGCTCGATGACGACGGCCGTGTTGTGGTAGAGGCCCGGTGCGCGGCGCTCAAAGAGCGAGGTGACGATGACCACTTGCAGACGCTTGGCCAGTTGGCCGAAGAAGTCGGTCGACGGACCGGGTATGGGTTCGGCGAGGTCGAAATTGTCGACGTCTTCCACTTGGCAGAAGTAGAGCGAATTGTGCAGTTCCTGCAGCACGATAAGTTCGGCGCCGCGCTGCGCAAGATTTTCTATGCCTTTGGCCAGACGGGCCATGTTGTCCTGTCGGTCGGCGGTATTGTGTTGTTGGAGGCATCCTATTTTCATATCGGTGTGGCCTTTGTTTCTAAGTGATTGTGAAAAACTAAGTTTCAAGCATGTCTTTTCAGCGTGCCTTTGGGGTATTGCATGGTGCAGCAGTGCAGCGAACCGTGCTGCACGATGACGTCGGAGCAGTCGATGCCTACGATTTCGCGGCCGGGGAAAGCCCTGCCGATGGTTTCGATGGCGGAGGCATCGAGGTCGGGCTGCTTGTAGGTCGGTACGAGTACGGCTCCGTTGATGACGAGGAAGTTGGCATAGGTGGCGGGCAACCGTTCGCCGTCGCGAATGACGGGCCGGGGCGAGGGCAGCGGCAACAGATGGTAGGGACGTCCGTCGGCGGTACGGAGCGTGCGCAGTTGCTCCTCCATGAGGTGCAGTTCGGTGTACTGCTCGTCATCGGGGTCGTCGCAGGCCATATAGAGTAAGGTGTCGTCGGGGGCGATGCGTACCAGCGTGTCGATGTGTCCGTCGGTATCGTCGCCCGTGAGCGAGCCATGGTCGATCCATACCACGCGGTCGGCATGGAGGGTGCGGATGAGATACTGCTCGATGTCGTCGCGGGTCATCGGCTGGTTGCGGTGCGGTGCGAGAAGGCAGGGAGACGTGGTGAAGACAGTGCCCCGTCCGTCGCTCTCGATGGCGCCGCCCTCGAGTACAAAGTCGAGGTGCTGCTCATAGGTGCCGTCCAGCAGGCCGGTGTCATAGAGATGACGGTTGATGGCGTTGTCTTTCGCGGCCTCGAACTTGTCGCCCCATCCGTTGAAGCGGAAGTCGAGCAGCCGGCATTCCGTACCGTCGGTCAGCGTGATGAAGGCGTGGTCGCGTGCCCAAGTGTCGTCAGATGGGCAGGCGACATAGTGTATGCGTCCGGCAATGTCGGGCGTGGTGGCGTGGCGCATGATGTTTTCCACCTCATGGGGAAAAGGACAGACGATGACGAGCGGTTCGCGTCGGGCTATCGCTATGGCCAGCGCAATGTATGTGGTGGTGATTTCGCAGATGATCGGCTTCCAGTCAGTTTCGCCGTGCGGCCAAGTGAGCTGCACAAAGTCCTGCTCTTCCCATTCGGCGGGCAGACGGAAGCGGCGTGGGGCGTTGTTTTGCATTGTCATATGGCTTGTACAATATTTTGATGCGCAAAATTACGCAAAAAATGCCAAATCGGCCCGATTTTGCTCCCGTTTTGTATTGCAGTGACCTCGTATGGGAATTGTCCGGAATGTTGTTGCACACATGATGGGTGTTTGTGCATTTCTGAGTAACGGATTGTAAGTATATGGTAAATATTTGTTTGGAAAGTATCGAAAATCGTTAAAATCTTGCTCTGCTTGTTTGTTGTCATGCCAAAACTCTATATCTTTGCACTTTGCATACAATAAATGGTGTCCGCCCATGAAGCGGACAGAAAAGGAATATACTACAATATGAAACATACACTGAGAAGTGCCGTCTGTACCGAAGGCCGCCGTATGGCCGGAGCGCGTGCCCTGTGGGTAGCCACAGGCATGAAGCGCGAGCAGTTTGGCAAGCCCATCATCGCCGTAGTCAACTCTTTCACGCAGTTTGTGCCCGGCCATACCCATCTGCATGAGATCGGCCAGATCGTGCGCGAAGAAATCGAGCGCATGGGATGCTATGCGGCCGAGTTCAATACCATCGCCATTGACGACGGCATCGCCATGGGGCATGACGGTATGCTCTACTCCCTGCCTTCGCGCGACATTATCGCCGACTCCGTAGAGTACATGGTCAATGCCCACAAGGCCGATGCTATGATCTGCATCTCCAACTGCGACAAGGTGACGCCCGGCATGCTGATGGCCGCCATGCGGCTCAATATTCCTACCGTGTTCTGCTCGGGCGGACCGATGGAGGCCGGACGGTGGCACGGAGAGAATGCCGACCTTGTCACGGCCATGATCAAGGGTGCCGACCCGTCGGTGAGCGACGAGGAAATGGCAGAGCTGGAGGGCTGTGCCTGTCCCGGTTGCGGCAGCTGCTCGGGTATGTTTACCGCCAATTCGATGAACTCGCTCACAGAAGCCATCGGTCTGGCCCTTCCCGGCAACGGCACCATACTCGCCACCCATGAAAACCGGGTGCAGCTCTTCCGCGATGCTGCACGGCAGATCGTGAAGAATGCCCTGGCCTACTATGAGGACGGTGACGAGAGCGTGCTGCCCCGCAGTATCGCCACCCGCGAAGCCTTCCTCAATGCCATGACGCTCGACATCGCCATGGGCGGCAGCACCAATACCGTACTCCACCTGCTGGCCGTGGCCCAGGAGGGTGGGGTGGACTTCACCATGGCCGACATTGACCGGCTCAGCCGTCATGTGCCCTGCCTCTGCAAACTTGCGCCCAATACGCAGAAGTACAGCGTGCAGGAGTGCGGACGCGCAGGCGGCATACTCGGCATCATGGGCGAACTGCACCGCGGCCGGCTCATCGACGAGAGCGTGCACCGTGTTGACGGCATGACGCTCGGCGAGGCCATACGCAAGTACGATATCACAGGCGGACAGGTGGATCCCGAGGCCGACCGCATCTATCGGTCAGCGCCCGGCCGTCGCTTTTCCACGGTCATGGGCAGTCAGAATGCCCAGTGGGAGACGCTCGATGCCGACCGTGAGCACGGATGTATACGTTCTCTGCAGCACGCCTATACCAAGGACGGCGGACTGGCCGTGCTCTTCGGCAATATCGCCCAGGACGGCTGCGTGATCAAGACGGCCGGCGTAGATCCCGACTTCTGGACGTTCAGCGGTCCGGCCAAGGTGTACGACTCGCAGGAAGATGCCTGCGATGCCATACTCGGCGGAAAGGTGCAGAGCGGCGACTGCGTGGTCATCACCCATGAAGGTCCCAAGGGCGGCCCCGGCATGCAGGAGATGCTCTATCCCACGTCATATATCAAGAGCATGCACCTCGGCAAGGAGTGCGCCCTCATCACCGACGGCCGCTTCTCCGGCGGTACGAGCGGCCTGAGTATCGGCCATATCTCGCCCGAGGCCGCTGCCGGCGGCAACATCGGCAAGATCAAGGACGGTGACATCATCGACATCGACATACCCCACCGCAGCATCAATGTGCGGCTCTCCGACGAGGAACTGGCCGCACGTCCCCAGCAGCCGCTCCGCCGGCAGCGTACCGTCAGCAAGGCACTGCGGGCCTATGCGCAAAGCGTCAGCTCGGCAGACAAGGGCGGCGTGCGCATCATCTGACGGAAGAATACCCAAAACGAAGCAACTATGAAACAGATAACAGGGGCGGAAGCACTCATGTGCGCGCTCCGCGACGAGGGGGTGAAGACCATCTTCGGCTACCCCGGCGGTGCCATCATGCCTGTCTTCGATGCTCTCTACGACTATACCCGGGGCGAGCGCAAGGCGTTCGACCACATCCTCGTGCGCCACGAACAGGCTGCCGCACATGCCGCCGAAGGCTATGCGCGCGTAAGCAATGATGTGGGTGTATGTATCGTCACGAGCGGACCGGGAGCCACCAACACGCTGACCGGCGTAGCCGATGCCATGATCGACTCCACGCCGATTGTCGTCATTGCCGGCCAGGTGGGCACCGATGCACTGGGCACCGATGCCTTTCAGGAGGTAGACCTTGTCGGCCTGGCCCAGCCTATCAGCAAATGGAGTTACCAGATACGCCGTCCGGAGGATGTGGCGTGGGCCGTGAGCCGCGCCTTCTATATCGCATGGACAGGCCGTCCGGGTCCGGTCGTGCTCGACTTTCCCAAGAATGCGCAGACCGGAATGACCGAGTGGCATCCCCAAAAGGTATCCTCCGTGCGCAGTTATGTACCCTATCCCGCCATCGACCCAAGCGCCGTGGCCGAAGCCGCCGCACTCATCAACGGCGCCAAACGCCCGCTCGCGCTCGTAGGCCACGGTGTGGAACTGGGCGGTGCGCAAGACGAGCTGGTGCGTTTCCTCGAGCGGGCCGACATACCTGCCGCACGCACCCTGCTCGGTCTCTCGGCCCTCGCCTCCGACCATCCGCTCTCTATGGGCATGCTGGGCATGCATGGCAACTATGCACCCAATGTCATGGAGCAGCGCTGCGACGTGCTCATCGCCATCGGCATGCGGTTCAGCGACCGTGTGACGGGCCGTCTGGACACCTATGCCAAGCAAGCCAAGATCATCCATCTCGACATCGACGTCTCGGAGATCAACAAGAATGTGAAGGCCGATGTCGCCATCGTAGGCGACTGCAAGACGACGCTTCCCGCCATCACCGCCCTGCTCGACAAGGCCGACCATACGGCGTGGAAAGAAGCGTTCCGGCCGTACTTCGACGAGGAAAATGCCAAGGTCATACAGCCCGCCATACATCCTGCGGACGGTCCGCTGCTCATGGGCGAGGTGGTCAATGCCGTAGCCGAGGCTACCCGTGGCGAGGCCATACTCGTGACCGATGTGGGACAAAACCAGATGCTCGCCTGCCGGTATTTCAAGTACCGCAAGCGGCTCAGCGTCGCCACCAGCGGCGGACTGGGCACCATGGGCTACGGACTGCCGGCCGCCATCGGCGCCACCTATGGCGCAAAAGACCGCACGGTATGCCTTTTCACGGGCGACGGCGGTTTCCAGATGAGCATACAGGAACTGGGTACCATCATGGAGCAGCAGGCCCCGGTCAAGGTCATCCTGCTCAACAACAACTATCTCGGCAACGTGCGCCAGTGGCAGGACATGTTCTTCGGCGGACGGCGGTCGTTCACCCGCATGCTCAATCCTGACTACCGTACCGTCTGCGCCGGCTATGGCATCGCCTACGGCGTGGTCACCGACCGCCGCGGACTGGCCGCCGCTATCGACCGTATGCTGGCCACCGACGGCCCCTACGTGCTCGAGTGCGCCGTCAGGGAGGAGGCCAACGTCCTGCCGATGACGCCTCCCGGCAAGAATGTCGACGAGATGCTGCTCGAACTGCCGCTCTGACGGCACTGTACCGGCGTGCGGCGCAGTGCCGGCATGCCACAATCACAATGCAAGATACATGGAAAAGAAACTATATACGCTGCTCGTCTATTCGGAGAACGTGGCCGGTGTGCTCAGCCAGGTGACGGCCGTCTTCACCCGACGGCAGGTCAATATCGAGAGTATCGTGGCCTCGGCGTCGAGCCTCGACGGCATACACCGCTACACCATCACCGCCTGGAGCGACGAGGAGCAGATGGAGAAGATCACCCGACAGATAGAAAAGGTGATCGACGTGGTCAAGGCCGACTACTATCTTGACGAGCAACTCTTCATCTACGAGATCGCCCTGTACAAGATCTCGGCACCGATGCTGCTCGACAATCCCGAGGTGTCGCGCGCCATACGCAAGGCCGACGCCCGTATGATGGAGGTCAACCCGACATATGCCACCGTGGAACAGTCCGGACTGCCCGAAGAGCTTGATGCGCTCTACGGCCAGCTCAATGCGCTCGGCTGCATACTGCAGTTCTCCCGCTCGGGACGCATCGCCGTACCCCGAAGCTCCAACGACCCGCTCACCGACTTCCTCAACCGGCAGTCCGGCGACGACGGCAGACAGCAAGACCCCACTCAAAGCAAAATATCATGCAACTACTCAGCAAGGTAGGAACCTACCGGTTTCTTGTAGAACCCTTCCACTGCGACTTCTCGCACCGCCTCTTCATCGGCCATCTGGGCAACCATATGCTCAATGCTGCCGACTTCCACTCCAATGACCGCGGCTACGGCATGAACTACCTCAATCCGCTCCACCGCACATGGGTACTGTCACGCCTGGTCATCGAGATGGAGCGTATGCCGGTGGCCTACGAACAGATCGACATCAGTACATGGGTGGAGGGCGTGATGCGCTTTTTCACAAGCCGCAACTTTGCCGTCCGTACCGCTGACGGAGAGGTGTGCGGCTACGGACGCAGCATCTGGGCCATGATCGACACCGACACCCGGCAGCCGGTCGATATTCTCGCCGTGCACGACGGACTCATCACGTCGTACATCGACGAGGAGACGCCCTGCCCCATCGCCCCCTTTTCGCGGGTGAGGACCAAGGCGACCGAACAGCCGCAGCACACGGTCGACACTCAGTACAGTGACATCGATGTCAACGGCCATGTCAACAGTGTGAAGTACATCGAGCATATCCTCGACCTGTGGCCTCTCTCTTGGCACAAGACCCATCGGCTGGCCCGGCTCGAAATCGCCTACGTGGCCGAAACGCATGCCGGCGACCGGCTGGGATTTATTGTCAAGGATGTGGGCGACGGTGCATACGACGTGATCACGGTCAAGTATACCGCGCCCGGTGCCGATGCCGTAGAGGTGTGCCGCAGCCGCATCGTCTTTGTGGAAAACTAAATTTTAGAACCCGCCTAAAAGAAGCGAAATGACAACCAAGCGGATGCACAGTCCGCAGAAAGTATAATCGCGGGCGCCTACCGTGGCGCACCGCACAAAAAGCAATACAATATGGCAGAAATGAATTTCGGTGGCGTCGTCGAAACCGTCGTCACCAGCAAGGAGTTTTCATTGGAAAAGGCACGCGAGGTGCTTGGAGGAGAGACTATCGCCATCCTCGGATACGGTATTCAGGGACCCGGCCAGGCCGGCAACCTGCGCGACAACGGTTTCAATGTGATCGTCGGCCAGCGTCCGGGCAAGACCTACGACAAGGCCGTGGCGGACGGATGGGTACCCGGCGAGACGCTGTTCTCTGTAGAGGAGGCTGCACAGAAGGGAACCGTCATCTGCATGCTGCTCTCCGATGCCGGACAGATAGCCGTATGGCCCACCATCAAGCAGTATCTTACACCGGGCAAGACGCTTTACTACTCGCACGGATTTGCCATCAACTGGAATGACCGCACGGGTGTCGTGCCTCCCGAGGATATCGATGTGATCATGGTGGCTCCCAAAGGCTCGGGCACATCGCTCCGTACGATGTTCCTCGAGGGCCGCGGACTCAACTGCTCCTACGCCGTCTACCAGGACGCTTCGGGCAAGGCCGAGGAAAAGACCATCGCCTTCGGTATCGGTATCGGCGCCGGCTATCTGTTCAAGACCACCTTCCAGCGTGAGGCCACAAGCGACCTTACCGGTGAGCGCGGTTCGCTGATGGGTGCCATCGAGGGACTTTTCGAGGCACAGTACGAGGTGCTCCGCGAGCACGGACATTCTCCTTCGGAGGCCTTCAACGAGACCATCGAGGAACTCACGCAGAGCCTGATGCCGCTCTTCGGCGAGAAGGGTATGGACTGGATGTACGCCAACTGTTCGACTACCGCCCAGCGCGGTGCGCTCGACTGGGCTCCCCGCTTCCGCGAGGCCATCAAGCCGGTCATGGAGTGGCTCTACCTCTCTGTGCAGACCGGACATGAGGCCCAGGTCTCCATCGACAGCAATTCGAAGGCAGACTATCGCGAGAAACTCAATGCCGAACTCAAAGCCATGCGTGAGAGCGAAATGTGGCAGGCAGGAGTCACCGTGCGCAAGCTCCGTCCTGAAAACGAGATGGAATAACCGTCACGGTTCCATATCCCGAAAAACAAAAAAATCCCGGTTGCAGCATCAGGTCTGCAACCGGGATTTTTTGTTTGTTCGGGATATTGCGGAGCGTCTATGCCTTGTCTTCCGCGGTCTGGACCGTGGCCGTAGCCTGCGGATTGACCATAGAGCGGATGTAGACGTCGCGCTGCGGGAAGGGTATCTCGATATGGTGGGCGTTGAGCGTGTTGTAGATGGCTTCCTTGATGCGTCCGGTCATGCCGAACTTTTCCTCGACGAGCACCCAGTAGGTGACGAACAGATTGACACTGTTGTCGCCGAAATCGTCGAACACCACGTCGATGGGCTTCTTCTGCGAGATGATGTCGCGTCCGTCGCGTGACTTGACCATCTGGGAGCGCACGGCCTCGATGAGCATCTTGCGCACGTCTTCCACATTGGCACCATAGGCCACGCCGACGGGCACCTTCACCATCTCGTAGGAGTGGTTCTTGGTGATGTTCTTGAAGTTCTTGTTGAAGAGCGAACTGTTGAGGAAGGCTATCACACATCCGTCGGCCGTGACGACCTGTGTCGACTGGTAGGTGATGCTCTCCACCTTGCCGCGTATGCCGTCGCACTCGATGAAGTCGCCCACGCGTACACGTCCCGTCATCAGCGAGATGCCGTAGAAGAAGTTCTCGAGCAGGTCTTTCATGGCGAAACCGACACCGGTGGCGAGACCGGCAGAGATGACCGATATGGCGGTAGACGGTATCTTCAGCATCTTGATGGAGATGATGGCGTACAGGCCCCATACGCAGATGGCGATGATGTTGTTGGCCAGGGTGAAGTTGGGCTTGCCGTTGACGATCACCTTCGGTTTGCGGTACTTGTGGTAGACCGACCGTATGAGGTAGTTGAAGTAGCGGAAGAGGAAGAGCATCGACAGCACGGCCACCATCTTGGCGATGGAGAGCTCCACGATGCCGGGCACATTGATGAAGTTGGTGACGATGATGCCGAACACGGTCTCGGTGAGGTCGAACACGTTGGAAGCCCACCAGATGGACAGCATCACCGAGAATACACCCAATATCGGCACGAGTGCCATCGAGACAAGGTCGTAGAACCATGTGACATTGATGTAGGGCGCATGGTCGGAATAGACGATGCCGATCTTCGATACGGTCGAGCGCGGCTTCTCCTGGGTGGCGGGCTTGCGCTTGCCCTTGGCCTGTGCCTCTACTTTGGCGGCGTAGATGCGCTTGTTGAGGCGCTTGTCCTCGTAGGCGGCGAGAATGTCGTAGATGCAGGTGATGCTCTGTATGCAGCTCAACTGGAACATCCACCAGATCAGCAGCTGTACGGAGAGCAGCGTGTAGCCGTACCAGGCACAGACGGTGGAGATGATCATCAGCACAAGAGAAATCCAGGTGTAGAAGATGTCGTAGTGGGGGATGTTGTCGTTGTAGCGTGTGATGACGCGCCACTGCCACAGGGTGAACAGCAACAGTATCGGCGGGAAGACGAGCTGCACGGTACTGTTGGGGATGAACATGATGCGGAACGAGATGACGATGAACGACATCAGCATGATGGGCGTGTAGATGCGGAATCCGCTCTTGATCTGGTCGCCCGTCAGACGTATCAGCAGCGACACGAATATGGCGGCCAGCAGCCATGCGTACTCGATGAGCAGCTTGGAGGCCATCAGGAAGAAGTTATGGTACATGAATGTGCGGGCAATCATGACCGAGACGGCAAAGATGATCATGGCCGCAGCGAGGATGAGGCACACCTTCTTTTTCATGAACTCGTCGGTACGGAAGCGCTTCGGTACGAGCCAGCGTACAAGTGCGTTGCTCAACAGGGCGGCTACGAAGATGTAGAAGAGGATCAATCCGGAGAGGCCCACCACGATGGGGCCGCGCCACTGTGAGGGCACAGGGCGGTTCTTGCCGTTGACGGTGCGCACATGCTCGGTCTCGTACTTGTTGCTGAAGTCGGCCTTGGCCTCCTGGAAGGATCGGGGCAGGGCGGCGAGTATCTCAAAGTAGTTGTCGTCGCCGTTGACAAAGATGCTGTGCTGTATGATGTTGTAGCGCTGCAGGGCATAGTCGTTGACCTTCTTGAGCTTCTCGCCCACCATCTTGTAGTGCTCGTTGTCCTGGATGAGCTTTTCGCGTATCTTCATGATGTTGTTGCGCAGGGCCGTGGCGTAGTTGATACAGGTGAGGCGCTCTGCTTGCGCACGCTTGTCGAGCATGAAGGGCTGGGTCTTGTTGCCGGCGGGCTTGGGGCGTTTGCCGGCCGGGGGCGCTGCGGGGCGGTCGAGCGACGGGGGTATGCTGCGCAGCGACTTGATGAGCGCGTCGTAGCGGGCCACCTCGGTGTCGATGTGGGCGATGATCTTGTCGTAGGGCATGCGGCGCTTGCTGAACTTGCGGTAGAGGTCGGTGGCCTCGTGGCAGGCGTAGGTCATGTCGAACGTATAGTCCTGCTTCTGCGAGTAGAGCATCAGGGCTATCTGGTCGCTCTTCTGCATGAGGGCAATCATCTGCTCGTGCTGGGCGTTGCTGCGCGAACTGTAGCGGGCTATGTTCTGCGTCTGCTCCTGGTAGGTGCTCTCCAGCTCGGCGCAGAGTACCGAAAGCGTGGAGGCGAGATTCTTCTCCTTGAGCACGGCTCCTGCCGGAAGACATGCCGCAAGAATGCAAATGAACAAAAGTATTCTCTTCATGTGTGGTTGGTGTATGGCTTTGCTTGGTTTGGCGGCGGTGTCCCAAAAATCCATCCCATGTGATTTTTAGCCTCCGCCCTGACTGTATTCGGTGTGCAAAGGTACTCCATTTTTTTAACGCAAAGTGCATTGCGCTTCTGAAAAACAACGGAAAATGTCGACGGTGGTAAAAAATGTCATCTCTCGCAGGCGGAAATCCGATTTTTTTGTATATCTTTGCACTCCGTAATCGAAAGGGTGGTTACCAGAGTGGCCAAATGGGGCAGACTGTAAATCTGCTGGCTATGCCTTCGGTGGTTCGAATCCATCACCACCCACATCGTTTGTAATTGATATGACCGGACTTCTTCTGTATGCTGCAGGGGAAGTCTTTTTTGTTTTTGGCGGTTGTAGGGCGGTTTTTACTTTGCACCCTTTCTTACCAGCATTCCTTCGCGTATTTCTATTTCTTCCTCGTCGACCAGATAAGCGATGGCCTTGTCGAGCGCATCGGTGGGGATGTCGAGGCGGACCAGTTCGTCGGGCCGGTGCGGCTGTCCGTCGGCGAAAAAGTCTGCCAGCCGTTTGCGGGCCGACTGCTCGGCGGCCTCGTGCCCGTCGCCGCAGTGGCCGATGCACACGTCGCACCGGTTGCAGTCTGTCGACTCGGTCTCGCCGAAGTAGCGCAGGAGCTGGCGCGAACGGCACACGTCATCGTTGGTGGCATAGCCGATGACGGCTTTTATCCGCAGGGCAAACTGTTCCCTGCGTTGCTCGTAGACCGACTGCGGCAGAAAGAGGCGCTCCGGCTCGATACGGTTGCAGATGTAAGTAATGAGCGGGGTCTTGCGCTGCGGTATGAAGTGCAGTATGCGCCGCCGGCTCAGATCCTTGAGCAGAAGGTACACCTGCTGGCGGTCAAGTCCGGATGTGCGGGCAAGAAGGCCCTCGTCGATGTACACGTAGTCGGAGAACAGACCGCCGTAGCAGCGCAGCAGCGTCGTGACCAGCAGGTCTTCGCGCGGGGCGAGGTCGTTGAGGCGGTAGAGGTCGTTGCGTCCGAGGAGAAACATGAGGCGTGCGCTGTTCTCCGGTTCCATGTCGTACTCTATGTATCCGGCCCGTGAGAGAATCTTCAGTGAGGCATTGACGGGTATGGGAAAGTATCTGAAGGTCTGGCAGAAGCGGTCGATGTCGAAGGCGAAAGTGTGCCCCCGTCCGCTTCCGGCGCCGATCTGGAAAAAGTAGGCGAGGTGGTTGTAGACGTCGAAGATGTAGTCTTTGTCGGGAAACTCGTCGACGATGCGCTTTTGCAGTTTGCGGTCGTCGCTTTCGTTATAGAGCAGTACGGCGTACGACTTGTTGCCGTCGCGCCCAGCACGTCCCGCTTCCTGGAAATAGGCTTCGATCGAGCTGGGACAGTCGATGTGTATCACGAGGCGCACGTCGGGCTTGTCGATGCCCATGCCGAAGGCGTTGGTGGCTACCATCACGCGCACCTGCCCGTCGTGCCATGCCTTCTGGCGCTCGTCCTTGGTGCTGTGCTCCAGTCCGGCATGGTAGTAGGTGGCGGTCAGTCCCTCCTTCTGGAGCATGTCGCAGACCTCCGCGCAGCGTTTGCGGCTGCGCACGTAGATGATGGCCGTGCCGGGTACGGAGCGCAGTATGTGCAGGGCCTCGGCGTATTTGTCGGTGGCGCGGCGCACGACGTAGGCCAGGTTCTTGCGCTCGAAGCTCATGCGGAAGACGCGCTTCTCGGCAAAGTCCAGGCGCTCCTGTATGTCGTCGACCACCTGCGGGGTGGCCGTGGCCGTGAGTGCCAGTACCGGCACGTCGGGCTTGATGCGCCGGATGTCGGCGATGTGAAGGTAGGAAGGGCGGAAGTCGTAGCCCCACTGGCTGATGCAGTGGGCCTCGTCGACGGTGATGAAGCTCACGCGCATATGGCTGAGCTTGGTCTTGAACAGGTCGGAGGCGATGCGTTCGGGCGACACATAGAGCAGTTTGGTGTCGCCGAGAATGCAGTTCTCGAGCGTCGTGAGTATCTCGCGGCGGGTCATGCCCGAATAGACGGCAGCGGCCATGATGCCCCGCCGGCGGAGATTCTGCACCTGGTCCTTCATCAGGGCAATGAGCGGAGTGACCACGATGCATACGCCCTCCTGTGCCAGGGCCGGTACCTGGAAGGTGATGGACTTGCCGCCGCCCGTGGGCATGAGGCCCAGCGTGTCGTGTCCGCTGGCTATGCTCTCGACTATCTCGCGCTGTATGCCGCGGAAACCGGCGTATCCCCAGTATTGCCGGAGTATGCCGAGATATCGTTCTTCATTGTATGCCACGGTGCGGATGGACTTTTAGATGTCGTCGTCGATGTCTTCTGTCGGGCGGATGTCCTCGATCTGCAGCTGTACGAGGTTGCGCTTGAATACGTTGTCTTCTATGGTGTAGGCGATGTCGAAACTGCGCTTCGACTTGATGTAGCGTGCGGATGCGCTTTGTCCGAAGGCGATGCCGTTGACGACATTGCTCGATTTCGAGTCGACCAGCTCGAGCTTGATGTGCTCCTGCTCGCGCCCCACTACCTTGCTCGTGCCGTAGTCGTAGACGCCGACGGTGCAGAAGACCGGTTTGGGGTTGCACGGGCCGAACGGGGAGAACCGTTTCAGGTCGTTGTGCAGGCGCTTGGTGATGTCGCGGAAGTCGATGACGGCGTCGATGTCGAGCGAGGCTTCTGTCTGCTCGGGCTGTATGTGCTCGTCGACGTATTGCTGGAAACGGCGGCGGAACTCGGGTATGTCGGCCCAGCGCAGGGTGAGTCCGGCGGCGTAGGTGTGTCCGCCGAAGTTGATGAGCATGTCGCGGCAGCTCTTGATGGCTGAGTAGATGTCGAACCCGGTCACGCTGCGCGCTGATCCGGTGGCCAGGTCGCCGTCGCGCGTCAGGACGATTGTCGGACGGAAGTAGATCTCGGTGAGACGGGAGGCCACGATGCCGATGACACCTTTCTTCCAGCCCTCGTCGTAGAGCACGATGGAGGAGCGGTGGCACTGGCTCTCCAGGCGTGAGACGATCTGGTTGGCCTCTTCGGTCATGTGCTTGTCGATATTCTTCCGCTTGTCGTTGTACTGGTCGATATGGCGGGCCTTCTCGATGGCGGCCGGCAGCTCGCGCTCCACGAGCAGGTCGACGCTCTCGCGCCCGCTCTCCATACGTCCGGAGGCGTTGATGCGCGGGCCTATCTTGAAGACGATGTCGCTCATGGAGATGTCTCTTCCGCTCAGTCCGCAGATGTCGATGATGGCGCGCAGGCCCACGCTCGGGTTCTGGTTGAGTATCTTCAGACCGTGGAAGGCGAGGATGCGGTTTTCGTCGGTGACAGGCACGATGTCGGCTGCGATGCTCACCGCACAAAGGTCGAGCAGGGGTATGAGCCGCGAGAAAGGTATGCCGTTGTTCTTGGCGAAGGCCTGCATCAGCTTGAAACCCACGCCGCAGCCGCACAGGTGCTTGAAGGGGTAGGGGTCGTCTTCGCGTTTGGGGTTGAGGATGGCTACGGCGTCGGGCAGCTCGTCGTCGGGCACGTGATGGTCGCAGATGATGAAGTCTATGCCCAGCGACTTGGCATAGGCTATCTCCTCGATGGCCTTGATGCCGCAGTCGAGGATGATGATGAGTTTCACGCCGGTCTCATGGGCGTAGTCTATTCCCTTTTTGCTCACGCCATATCCCTCGTCGTACCGGTCGGGGATGTAGTACTCGATGTTGGAGTAGAACTGCTGCAGAAACTTGTAGACCAGGGCCACGGCCGTGCATCCGTCCACGTCGTAGTCGCCGTAGACGAGTATGCGCTCTTTCCGGCCCATGGCATCGTTGAGTCTGTCTACTGCAATGTCCATGTCCTTCATGAGGAACGGATTGATAAGGTCGGCCAACTGGGGGTGGAAAAACCGTTTGGCCGCCGACTCGGTAGTGATGCCCCGGCGCAGCAGCAACTGTGCCAGGATGGGACTGATGTGTAGCTTTTCTCCTAATTCTTCTGCCGCCTGCAGTTCTTCTGCCGTAGGCGGCGCGTAATTCCATTTGAAAAGCATGTATATAGTATTTTCTTGTTTTCTTCTTCACGGGCGGATGCTCATGGCAAATATCCGCCGGATACGGGGCGAGTAAAAGATTGCGTAAAGTTACGAAATAAATATGTAACTTCCGGCACATGGCCGTGCGTTTTCACATTATTTCTGATTGCTGCAGTATTTCTGGCCGCTGCGGCCGGAGCGGCCGGTGCTCGGGGGTACGGTGGCGCGTAGGGCTCACTTGCTCTTCATGTATTTCTGGCAAAAGGCTTCGCCCAGCATGAATCCTTCCTCGTAAAGACGCTCCAGCTTGTCAGTGTCTTTCTCCATGCGGCTCACTTCGAGCGGACGTACCGGACGTATGCAGATGATCTGGCCCGATGCTTCGAGCTGGTCGATGAGGTCGAGCTGGCGGTTGTAGCTGTCGATGCGGTGGCTCAGCACCACGCGCAGTCTCGGGTATTTGCGGTAGATGAACCGCGGTATCTTCCGGTCGTGCCCGGTGTTGCGGTAGCCTTTGTTGCGGGTGAGTATGACCACGTTGTGGCTGTGTCCGGTCTCCATGGCGCGCATCACGGGTATGCTGTCGACGATGCCGCCGTCGAGCATGGGTATGCCGTCTATGTGGACGATCTTGCTCACATACGGCAGACTGCTTGAGGCCCGTACCACGTCGAGCACGCGCTGGCGGTCGTGCTTCTCCTGCAGGTACATGGGGCGGCCTGTGAGGCAGTTGGTCGTCACCATCTCAAATTCGCACGGGTTGGCAAAATAGGTGTCGTAGTCGTAGGGGATGTACTCGTTGGGAAACTTGTCGTAGAGCAGTTTCTGGTCGAAGATGCAGCCCTGTGTCACAAGGTGGCGCAGGCCGATATAGTCGTAGCGTGCAAGGTAGTCGATGTTGGAGATGCGTGCGCGCCGCGGCTGGCGGCTCATGTATGACAGACCGTTGCATGCCCCTGCCGATACGGCGACGACATAGTTGAAGTAGAGCTGGTATTTCATGAAGCCGTCAAGCACGCCGCTCGTGAACACGCCGCGCATGCCTCCCCCTTCCAGTACAAGTCCGGTGTTGCTGTCTATAAACATGAGTCTTTTCTGTTTTTCTATAGTTGCAAAATTACTCATTTTTCTTGTAACAGTATGCAGTCTGACGGCAAATAACGTCGTATGAATGCATATTTTGACGCAAAATGGGCACTTAACAAAACATAAATAACTGGCTTTCTTTTGCTTTGTCCTTTATTTACAGTACCTTTGCATACAAAATCAGCTCAAGAGATACAATCATGTTCAGCAAAGAGACCTACGCAGGCCGTCGCGCCAAGTTGAAAGGACTTGTAAAGGACGGTATCATCATACTCTTCGGCAACAACGAGTCACCCTGCAATTTTCCGGCCAACGGCTATGCGCCGTTCCGGCAGGATTCGTCGTTCCTCTACTATTTCGGGCAGAACCGCGACGGGCTTGTGGGTGTCATCGACATCGACAATGACATAGAGACTCTCGTCGGCGACGATATCGACATCGAGGATATCGTGTGGTACGGCAGCGTCGACAGCGTACACGACATGGCAGCCCAGGTGGGCGTGCACAACACTGCCCCCATGAAGTCGCTCAAGACCATCTGCAACGATGCGCTCCGCCAGAAGCGCCGCGTACACTTTCTCCCTCCCTACCGTGCCGACATCAAGATACAGATATTCGACCTGCTGGGCATCCATCCCGTACAGCAGAAGGAGTCGGCCAGTATCGACCTTATCAAGGCGGTCGTGAAGATGCGCTCTACCAAGGAGCCTCAGGAGATAGAGGAGCTGGAGCGTGCCGCCGTCATCGGCTACAAGATGCATACCACGGCCATGAAGCTCACCCGCCCTGGCGTCACCGAGAAGTATATCGGCGGACAGGTCGACGGCATCGCCAACTCCTACGGAGCGATGGTCAGCTTCCCCACCATCTTTACGCAGCACGGAGAGATCATGCACGGCAACCCGTCGCTGGCTGCGCTTGAGAGCGGACGCCTCGTGCTCTGCGACGCTGGTGCCGAGACGGTCAACAACTATTGCTCGGACAACACCCGCACCTATCCCGTCAACGGCAAGTTCACCGACCGCCAACTGGAAATCTACTCCATCGTTGAGGCTTGCCACGACTATGTGCTCAAGGCCGCCAAGCCGGGCGTGAAATATTTTGACGTGCACCTGGCCGTATGCAAGCTCATGACCGACCGTCTGAAAGAGATTGGCCTGATGAAAGGCGATACCGAGGAGGCCGTAGCCGCCGGTGCACACGCCATGTTCCTTCCCCATGGACTGGGACACATGATGGGCATGGACGTACACGATATGGAGAGTCTCGACCAGATCAATGTAGGTTTCGACGGGGAGACCCGTCCCCGCCTCGACCAGTTCGGCACCAACTGCCTGCGCATGGGCCGCCGTCTGGAAGAAGGTTTTGTGGTCACCGACGAGCCGGGCATCTATTTCATTCCCGCCCTCATCGACGACTGGAGGGAGTCGGGACATTGCGCCGAGTTCCTCAACTTTGACATGCTCGAGACCTACAAGGACTTTGGCGGCATACGCATTGAGGACGACGTGCTCATCACCGCCGGCGGTTGCCGCTTTATCGGCAAAGACCGCATACCCTACCATCCCAAGGACATTGAGGCGTTCATGCAGAACAACTGATGTGCTTGCGGGCAATGCAGCGGAAATAAAAGTAAGAATGTAAAACAAACATAACCCAAGAAAAGAATGAAGAAAATACTGACACTCGCACTCGTCGCCTTCGCTGCCATCGGAGCAAGCGCGGCAGAGAAGACCGACTCGGTGAACAAGAACAAGCCCGTGTTCACCGTAGTCAAGGAGAACCCCATCACAAGCATCAAGGACCAGAACCGCAGCGGTACGTGCTGGGACTATTCCACACTGTCGTTCTTTGAGGCTGAGATCCTCAAGGCTACCGGCAAGACCTATGACCTCTGCGAGGCTTTCGTAGCCAACAAAAACTATATGGACCGTGCCGTCCAGGTGGTGCGTCTGCACGGCGACTGCCAGTTCTCCCAGGGCGGATCGGCTTACGACGTACTCTATGTGCTGAAGAATTACGGTATCTGCCCCGAGGATGCCATGCCTTTCCCCGGATCGCTCTACGGCGACTCGCTCAACAACTTCAACGAGTTCTTCGGACAGCTCGAGCCTTACGTGGCCGGCATCTCCAAGAGCACTGCCAAGAAGATCTCCGGTCAGTGGAAGGTCGGACTCCAGGGTATCCTCGATGCCTATCTGGGCGAGTGTCCTGAGAAGTTCAACTATCAGGGCAAGAGCTACACCCCGAAGACCTTCGCAGCCAGCCTCGGTCTCGACTGGAACAACTATGTGTCCATCACCAGCTATTCCCACCATCCCTACTATACCCAGTATGCCGTTGAGGTACAGGACAACTGGCGCAATCCTCTGTCATGGAACCTTCCCATGGAAGACATGGCCCGCATCATCGAAAATGCCGTGATGAACGGATATACCGTAGCATGGGGCGGAGACGTGTCTGAGCCGGGCTTCACCCGCAAGGGTCTTGCCTACTTCTATGACACCAAGAAGATGGAGAGCCTTGCCGGCAGCGACATGGCCCGCTGGCTGAAACTCACTCCCGCCAAGCGTACCAGCATCGTCGACTCGCTCGGTTGCACCGTGCCCGAGCTCACTCCGACTCCCGAACAGCGTCAGGAGCGTTTTGACAACTGGGAGCTCACCGACGACCACGGCATGCTCATCTACGGTATTGCCAAGGACCAGAACGGCAAGGAATACTATATGGTGAAGAACTCCTGGGGCGAGAGCGGCGACTACAAGGGTATCTGGTACATGACCAAGAACTTCATCGTTGCCAACACCATGGACTATCTCGTCAATAAGAACGCCATACCCAAGGATATCCTCAAGAAGATGGAGGATGCCAAGAAAAAGCAGGGCATCGGCGACTGATGTATTCAGTTGACAGAACCAAATAAGGCGGGTTCTAAAAATTACCTTTGATGGATTTTTGAATTTTAGCCGAGTAGATTTTTCTGTCTTTCTGAAGGAGCATAGCGGGCTATGCGACTGAAGAAGGACGAAAAAGATGCCGGATAAAAACAAAAAGACACAAAGAGCATACCCGTCAAAATAGAATTTAATAATGCGTGGAATT
>CAVHOL010000035.1:0-28037 GCA_963637655.1 bacterium
GTGAAAATTCGTTGGATTACTTCCCTTTGGTCAGTGGGCCTTCGGCAAATCTCGTAGTTCATAAAAACCACGGAATTGGGGTTTTAACCACGAATTTTACTAATCTCACGAATAAACATATGCATTTCTATATTCGTGAAAATTCGTGGGATTCGTGGTTTATAAAAACTACGGAGTTAGTGGTTCATCCACAAATTTTACGAATCTCTTCCGATGGCGGTTGAATTATGCGCCCCCTACAGGGGCTCCGAAACCACCGTAATACGTAGGGGCGCGCCCCTACGCTATGCTATGCCGCCCCTACGGGGCTTTGCATCCTGGGCGCCCTACCCTTTCTTGTCCACGAGATAGAGCGGTGCTTCGGGCCCTTCGTTGAAGAGCAGGTCGAGGATGCTGAGGTTGGGCTGAAAACCGTGCTTGGCGGCGTACACCTGGTAGTAGGGGCGCGGGGTGAACGCGGGGTCTTCTTCGGGATGCTTGGGCCGTATGGCATCGCGCAGGTCTGTGACGCCGAGGGCGGCGGCATCGGCGTAGGCGTCGGTGCGGCGTATGTCGGGGTCGATGCCGAGCAGACCGCAGAGGGTGCGGCAGGCGGCGTCGTTGTAGTCGGCGAGCCATTCCCAGCGTTTCTCGAAGAAGGGCCGGAGGTCGTCGGCATAGAACTCGAAGAAGGGGCTTTCGCCGTAGGCCGAGACGAGGGCGTTCCAGTGCAGGTGTCTCCACTGTCCGTGGTCGCTGATGCGTATGTCGGCCACTGGGCATTTGGCGGCTTCCGTGCGCTCTATGGGTACGGTGAGTGCCTGTGTGCCGGCGGTGGTGGCGATGATGCAGCGGTTGCGGTAGGTCTGCTTGACGTAGTGCTCGTGGGTGTCGATGAGGCAGGGGCGGCCGGAGGCCAGCTTGCTGTACCACTGCACGGGGCCGAAATAGGTGGTGGAGAGAAGATACATTTTTCTGCGGGGAAATGGCGGGGAGAATGCGGGAAAATTGGGGAAAATTGGGGAAGGAAAAGGGGACGGCGGAAATTGGCGGCGGATGTCCGGCCGATTTCCTTGAGGCCGTCTACTTCCGGTAGATGCACTTTCCTCTGACGTGGGTCTCGTGTACGAGCGTGTGGTGCCGCCCGATCCTGACGAGGTAGTTGCGCGGGTGGTCGCATCCGCAGTGTGGGCAGCGGCGCATGTCGGGGATGACGTAGCGGCGCCGTCCGTCGCCGGAGGTGAGGGTGTCGCCGGGTGTCATGACGATGCGTCCGATGAAGTCGGCCTGTCCCATGTCGACGACGACGATGTCGCCCTTCTGCGGCCGTTCCTTGGCGAGGCGGCACAGCAGCACCCGCTGTCCCCGGTGGAGCGCGGGCTCCAGTGTACTGTCGGGGACGGCGTAGACGGTCAGCACGCAGGTGCGCACGGCGAGTGCGGCGGCTGCGGCGATGGCCGCGGTGATGATGATGCCGATGGCCTTTTTCATGCGAGGCCGTATGAAGTGTTTTTTGCGGGGCGGACTGAAGGGGTGCGCCCCTTTGGTCTTTTGCGGACGGTGCTGCAGACTACCTGATATTGTCGACGAGGCGGAACAGGCGTGACCAGCGTATGCCGCTGAAGCCGTGCTTGTCGGGGTCGCTCGACCACCAGATGAAGATGGGCTTGCCCACGATATGGTCTTCGGGCACGAATCCCCAGTAGCGCGAGTCGAGCGAGTTGTGCCGGTTGTCGCCCATCATCCAGTAGTAGTCCATGGCGAAGGTGTAGCAGGATGTCTGCTTGCCGTCGATGTATATCTTGCTGTCCCTGACCTCGAGGCGGTGTCCCTCGTAGGTGCGTATGCAGCGTTCGTAGAGGGCGATGTTGCTCATGTCGAGGCGGAGGGTCTTGCCTTTCTTGGGTATCCATATGGGACCGAAGTTGTCGCGTGTCCACTCCTTGTGTCCGTTGAGGGGGAAGATGTCCATGCAGGTGCCGAAGTCTACGATGTGCATGTACGACACGAGGTCCTTGCGTGCCCGGAGTGTCTTGGCGGCTGCGAAGGTGAGGGGTATGACGCCTTCGCGGTTGAGCATGGCGAGGTCTTCCATGGAGATGCCGAGCTGGTCGATGAGGTCTTCGGGCAGCTGTGCCTTGAGTCTGACGGTGTAGGTGTACTGCACGTTGTCGGGCTCCTTGAGTGCCTTGCCGTCGGTGTAGATGGTGCGGTCCTTGATCTGGAGCATCTGTCCGGGCAGTCCGACGCAGCGCTTGACGTAGTTTTCGCGGCGGTCGACGGGCCGTGTGACGATGTCGCCGTACACGGCGGGCTGTGCGGCGATGTAGGCGCGTCCGAGTCCGTAGATGTAGTCGAAGTAGTCGCGGCGCCGCTGGGGTGTGAGCGTGCCGGGGTCGAGGTTGAATCCGTTGCGCTTCTGTGCGTCGAGCTGGTAGCCGTAGGAGTAGGCCATCTGGTAGAAGTCCTGTGCCTGCCACTGTGCGGCGGAGCAGAGGGTGTCGCCTGCGGGATAGTTGAAGACGACGATGTCGCCCTGCTTGATCTTGCCCAGTCCCTTGGCGCGCTCGTAGGCCCACTGCGGCCACTCGATGTACGACTTGCACTCGAGCACGGGCAGGGTGTGCTGCGTGAGCGGCAGCGTGAGGGGAGTCATGGGCTTGCGGGGCCCGTAGCTCATCTTCGAGACGAAGAGGTAGTCGCCGGTGAGGAGCGACTTTTCGAGCGAGGAGGAGGGTATGACGTAGTTCTGGAAGAAGTAGAGGTTGATGAAGTATACGGCCACGAGTGCGAAGACGATGGCGTCTACCCACGACATGACGAACCGTGTCACGCCTTCGGAGTCGCGCCACCACTGCCAGCGTATCTTCTTGGTGATGTACACGTCGTAGATGAAGGGTACGGCGAGGAGTCCCCACCAGCTCTTCACCCAGTAGAGGAAGGCGAGGTAGAGTACGGTGACGGCGGCGAACTTTGTCCACTGCCGTTTCATGTTGAGTTTGGCTTTCTCTTTGTCTGTCATTGTTGTCGTTTGCCTTCAGCCGGCGGCGTGAAGGTCTATTTTTGTTGTGTGGTATTTCTGTGCGGCGGGCGCGGCTGTCGCCTGTGTCCGTCTCCTCGGGGAGGGCTGTGTGTCTCAGAACTTGAACAGGTCGCCCATGGTGAGCAGTCCGCTGTGGTCGCGGGTATACTCGGCGGCGAGCACGGCGCCGAGGGCGAATCCCTTGCGCGAGTGTGCGTCGTGGGTGATGGTGATGGCGTCGGCCTCTGAGTCGTAGACGACGGAGTGTATGCCGGGCACCTCGTCGCGGCGTATGCTCTCTATGGCGAGGGCGTCGGGTGCGCAGTCGTTGGTGCCGGTGACGGTGCCGTCGGCCAGGTGCTGCTCGCCCTTGGTCCAGGAGGTCTTGCGGTCGAGTGCGGCCACGATGTCCTCGGCGAGGGTGATGGCGGTGCCTGAGGGTGCGTCGAGCTTGTGTATGTGGTGGGTTTCCTCCATGTGCACGCCGTACTGCGGGTAGGCGTTCATGATGCGTGCGAGGTAGCGGTTGACGGCCGAGAAGATGGCCACACCCACGGAGAAGTTGGAGGCCCAGAAGAGTGTCTTGCCCTCCTCGGTGCAGAGGCGGCGCACGTCGTCGCCGTGGCTGTCCATCCATCCGGTGGACCCGCTGACCACCTTGACGCCGGCCTTGAAGGCGCGCAGGTAGTTGCCGTATGCGGCGGCGGGCGAGGTGAACTCTATGGCGACGTCGGCCGAGGCGAAGGCTTCCGATTCGAAGTCGTCCTGGTTGTCGATGTCGATGATGCTGACGATCTCGTGTCCGCGCTGGCGGGCGATGGCCTCTATCATGTGGCCCATCTTGCCGTAGCCTATGAGTGCTATTTTCATGTGTCTTGCTGTATGCTGTTGTATTGTATTTCCGTTGTATATGTTGTATATGCGGTATGCGTGCGGGGCGTATGCTGCAAAATTACACGTTTTTCCGGTTTTGCGCCGTCGGGTGCGGCGTTTTTATGTTTTTTTACCGCCACGGGGGATTGGGGTTCAGCGTTTTCCGCTGACGATGCGCTTGATGTCGTTGAGCTTGTTGAGTGCCTCGACAGGCGTGAGGTTGTCGATGTCGAGCCCGAGTATCTCGTCGCGCACCTGGCAGAGCACGGGGTCGTCGAGCTGGAAGAAGCTGAGCTGCATGCCGTCGCCTCCGCCTGTCTGCAGCCGTTCGGTGCGGGGCTTGACGGCGGCGGTGCCTGCCGTGCCCACGTCGGCGTTGTCGGCCTCGAGCTGGTGGAGGATGGTCTCGGCGCGGCGCACGATGCTCTTGGGCATGCCGGCGATGTCGGCCACGTGTATGCCGAAGGAGTGTTCGGAGCCGCCGGGCATGAGCTTGCGCAGGAAGATGACGCGGCCGCCGTCCTCGCGCACCGAGACGTTGTAGTTGCTGATGCGGGCGAAGTGGCGCTCCATCTCGTTGAGCTCGTGGTAGTGTGTGGCGAAGAGGGTGCGCGCGCGTGCCTTGCGCTGCTCGTGCAGGTACTCCACGATGGCCCAGGCGATGGAGATGCCGTCGTAGGTGGACGTGCCGCGTCCCAGCTCGTCGAAGAGCACGAGCGAGCGGGGCGTGACGTTGTTGAGGATATTGGCGGCCTCGGTCATCTCGACCATGAAGGTCGACTCGCCGAGGGAGATGTTGTCCGATGCACCCACGCGGGTGAAGATCTTGTCGACCAGTCCTATGCGTGCACTGGAGGCGGGCACGAAGCATCCGGCCTGTGCCATGAGCACGATGAGGGCGGTCTGTCGCAGGAGGGCCGACTTGCCGGCCATGTTGGGTCCGGTGATGATCATGATCTGCTGCGTCTCGCTGTCGAGGGTGATGTCGTTGGGCACATACTCCTCTCCAGTGGGCAGTTGGGTCTCGATGACGGGGTGGCGTCCGTCCCTGATGTCGATGGTCTCGCTGCCGTCGACCGTGGGGCGCACGTACCCGTGCTCGTCGGCGGCCTTGGCGAAGGAGAGCAGGCAGTCTATCTGCGCCACGGTGCCGGCGTCGGTCTGCACCTGGGGGATGTACTCCTGCAGGGCGGTCACCAGTTCGCCGAAGAGGCGTGTCTCGAGGGCGAGTATCTTCTCGTCGGCGCCCATGATCTTCTCCTCGTACTCCTTGAGCTCGGCGGTGATGTAGCGTTCGGCCTGGGCGAGGGTCTGCTTGCGCACCCACTCCTGGGGCACGCGGTCGCGGTAGGTGTTGCGCACCTCGAGGTAGTAGCCGAAGACGTTGTTGTAGCCCACCTTGAGCGAGGCGATGCCGGTCTGCTCTATCTCGCGCTCCTGTATGCGGAGGAGGTAGTCGCGTCCGCCGCGCGAGATGTCGCGCAGCTCGTCGAGCTCGCTCGAGAAGCCGGGGGCGATCACGCCGCCGCGCCCCACGATCTGCGGGGCGTCCTCGTTGAGCTCGCGGGCGATGCGCTCGCGTATGCTCTCGCAGAGGCTGATGCGCTCGCCCAACGACCGGAGCGCCTCGCAGCCGGACTCCATGCAGGCCTGGCGTATGGGCACGAGGGCCTGGAGGGCGGTGCGCAGCTGCACCACCTCGCGGGGGGTGACGCGGCCGACGGCCACCTTGGAGATGATGCGCTCGATGTCGCCGATGAGGTGCATCTGTGCGTCGACGCCCGCGCTGAGGCCGGCGTCCTGGCGGAAGTGGCCGACCACGTCGAGCCGCCGCTCTATGCGTGCCGTGTCGCGCAGGGGGAAGACGAGCCAGCGGCGCAGCATGCGGCCGCCCATCGGGGTGACGGTGCGGTCGACCACGTCGAGCAGCGACACGCCGTCGTCCTGCATGGCGCGCACGAGCTCGAGCGAGCGTATGGTGAAGTTGTCGAGGCGCACGTAGCGCTCCTCGTCGATGCGGGCCAGCGAGGTGATGTGCCCGATGTGGGTGTGCTGGGTCATCTCGAGGTACTGCAGTATGACGCCGGCGGCCACCACGCCGGAGTGCAGGTGGTCGACGCCGAAGCCCTTGAGCGTGGCGGTGCCGAAGTGGCGGAGGAGCTTCTGCCGCGCGCTCTGCTCGGTGAACATCCAGTCGTCGAGCTCGAACACGCACCAGCGTGTGCCGAACCGCTGCTCGAAGGCCGTCTTCTCGGCCCGGTCGTAGAGCACCTCCTTGGGCTGGATGCCGGCCATGAGCTTCTCCACGTAGTCGGCCGTGCCCTCGCCGGTGAGAAACTCGCCGGTGGAGATGTCGAGGAAGGCCACGCCCACGGCCGTGCGTCCGAAGTGCACGGCGGCCAGGAAGTTGTTCTCCTTGTAGTTGAGCACGTTGTCGCCCATGGCCACGCCCGGCGTCACCAGTTCAGTGATGCCCCGCTTGACGAGGGTCTTGGTGAGCTTCGGGTCTTCGAGCTGGTCGCAGATGGCCACGCGGCGCCCGGCCCTGATGAGCTTGGGCAGATAGGTGTCGAGGGCGTGGTGGGGAAATCCGGCCATCTCGGTGTCGGCACCGTTCGACCGACCGTTCGACCGCCGGGTGAGGGTGATGCCGAGTATGCGCGACGCCTCCACGGCGTCGTCCATGTAGGTCTCGTAGAAGTCGCCGCAACGGAAGAGGAGCAGCGCGTCGGGGTGCTTCTCCTTTAGGGTGGCAAACTGTTGCATCATGGGCGTGAGCCCCTTGTCTTTCGCTTTCTTTTTCTCGGACATAAGTGTGGGTTGTACGTGCTCGGGGAATATTCAAAAATTCTTCAAAGGCATCTTTCCGAACCGGGCTTTAGGGATTGTGGCTGTCTTCTTTCCTTTTCCACTGACTGGAAACGGCAGCCTATCCTCATGCAAAGGTACGAAAAATCCGCTATCTTCACAAAAACCGTGAATGTATAGCACTGTTTGTCTTGCCAGAAATACCTTTTTGCACATCAAGCCCCGTAGGGGCGGCATAGTATAGTGTAGGGCCTCGGCCCTACGTTTAGACGGTAACCGCAAACGCAGCCCCCTACAGAGGCAGCGTTTGTGATACCATGGTAAAGGTAGGGGTAAACCCCTACCCTATACTATACCGCCCCTACGGGGCTGGACGCGCATTACCCGTTTCGAAATCCCTTTCCTCAGGGGCACTTTTTGCCACAATTCCCGTTTGTCGACAAACTTCTTCTGTCCGTCCATCGGGGTCCTCGGGGCACTTTTGCCACAATCTCCGAATCTTTTACCATTACTTAACAAACATATTCCATGATTGAAATGTTGTTTCCACTTTTATCCATACTTTTGCCCCCGTTCCTCCACAGTACGTCCGTCGGCAGTGATGCCGGGGCTGTATGGTGCGGGGGACAGTGGAAAACACAATGACTGTCAACAGAGATCATCAATTTTTACAAAGGGTTTAAAAACAAAAAGACACATGAACAACTACACCGAAAAGAAATGCCTCGAGTGCGCCGTTCCCGGCGGCACTCCCCGCCACGTGACCGACGAACAGATGGCCGCAGGCCGTCGCTCACTGGGCGAATCCTTCGTCCGCCTGCTCTCCTCGCGCTACGACGACAACCTCTACTGGGTGGGCCTGCAGACCGACCTGCTCGAGGTGGTGCGCATCGTCTTCGACGACGGACTGGTACGCGACCCGGTCGGCGTGCCGCTGCCGCTCCTCCACCTTGTGCGCCACTCCTGCGCCGTGTTCCACCAGTACATGCCGCGCAATCCGTACAGTCTCATGCAGCGCGCCCGTCGCCGCAAGGGCATACGCCGGCAGACCATGCTCGAGCGCTACTGCTGGCGCAAGTACGTGCAGGGCGTGGCCGACCCGCTGGCCGACGAGGTGCTGCGCCTCTCGGCCGACGCCTCTCCCCTACCCTCGCCCTGTCCCCGGGGCGGCGGTTGTCCGGCGGGGACTGACGGCACGGCCGGACATGAAAGGCCGGCCCAAGACGCAGCGGAGAAGGGCCGTACCGCCGGCAATGAAAAGTCCGGCACGGAAATGGCTGCCGCAGAAAAAACCGAAAAAACCGGACGCCCATGACCGACACCGACAATCTCCTCTCCCCTCGCGATGCCTGGCTCTCGCCCCACTTCCGGCTGGCCGACCTCACGGTGTCGGGCGCATCGGTGCGCCACCGCATCGACAACACGCCCCCTCCGGAGACGGTCGGCCGCCTGGTCCTCCTGTGCCGCGACGTGCTCGAGCCGCTCCGCCGCCGCTTCGGCGTGATACGCGTCACGTCGGCCTACCGCTGCGCCGCGCTCAACCGCATCGCGGGCGGTACCGACACCTCGCCCTACCTCACGGGCGACGCCGCCGACCTCCACGTCTCCTGCCGCGAACAGGGCGAGCGCTTCATCGACTTCATCGCCCGCAACGCCCTCCCCGCCGAAGCCTCCCTCTACCACCGCGAGCGCTCGGCCGTGTGGCGGGTGCAGGTGAGGAGGAAAGAGAGGACGGCACACAAGGATGAAAACGTGAATGCGGACGGCGCCATGACATAGCCCTGCACGGGCATACGGCCGTAGCCGGGGAATATCGGACAACCGTCGGGAGGGACACAAGTAGACAGTACATATACCAGCCCCGTAGGGGCGACATAGTATAGGATAGGGGTTTACCCCTATCTCAATCGGAATACGCAAACGTTGCCCCTGTAGGGGGCGCATAATTCAACCATATTAAATTTAATTATGCGCCCCCTACAGGGGCAATTTTGTTGTACACCCTTTGAGGTAGGGGCACGCCCCTACCCTATATTATGCCGCCCCTACGGGGCTGGGTGTACCTTAATTCAAAAAAATTATTTTGAACACCCTACGGGGTCACTTGCAGACCGCACCAGCGGGGCTTGTTTCTTTTCTCCCCTCCATGACCTTTTCTACGATCGTCTCGGGACTGATGCCCGTGAGGCAGCGGTAGTCGCCGAAGGCGCAGGGCTTGTTGCCGTAGATGCTGCACGGGCGGCAGGGCAGGTCGAGGCCCACGCAGTCGCTCTCGCACTGTCCCCACCCGAGAAATCCGGCACGGGGATGGGTGGCGCCCCAGACGCTCACCACGCGTGTGCCGACGGCCGAGGCGAGGTGCATGTTGGCGCTGTCCATCGATACCATCACGTCGAGGCGGCTCATGAGCGCCAGCTCTTCGGCCAGCGACCCCAGCAGGCCGGGCACGCCCGTGCACGATGGCCAGGCGGCTGTCCAGCGGGCGATCTGCTCGCGCTCCTCCTTGCCGCCGCCGAAGAGGAAGATGCGCACTGCGGGATCTCTCTCCGTGAGGCGGGCGATGACCTGCTCCATGAGCGCAGCGGGATAGATCTTGCCCTTGTGGGCGGCGAAGGGGGCGATGCCTATCCACCGCTGACCGGCGGCCTTGGCGCCCACAAGGGCGGCGACGGTGTCGGCCGGCGCGCTTCCGGGCGGGTAGATGGAGGTGAACTCCACCTTGACCGGATAGCCGAGACGCTCGAGCACTTCGGCGTAGCCGCGGAAGGGCGTCAGCAGGCGTGCGGGGGCCTTGTCGCTGTGGGTGACGAGCAGACGGCGCTCGCGGCGGTGCTTGTCGATGTGCTCTACGCGGAAGCGGTCGAGATTGAACCGCATGCGGAGGTAGTTCGAACGGAGTATGTTGTGGAAATCGGCCACGGCGGTGAAGTTCTTGGCCGCAAGCCGGCGGTAGAGGGCATTGAGTCCGGTCCATCCCCGGTATTCGCCCTTGAGGTCGGCTTCCATGAATCCTACGTTGGAAGCGAGGCCCTCGAAGAGGGGGCGCGCGGCGGGACGGCTGAGCACGGTGATGCGCAGGTGCGGGTACTGGCGGGCAAGCGAGGCCACGACAGGCACGGTCATCGCCACGTCGCCGAGCGCGGAAAATCGGATGATGAGCAGATGTTCGGTTTTCATAGGCTGACAGACACAGGTGTGAGGGAGGCAGGGGCGGCGTTTTTGTCGGGCGGGCGCACATTCCCCCTGAAGAAATTCTCTTGTCGGAGGGGGATACGGAAAAAAGGCGTGCGCCCTGCCCTATCCTACCGCTTGCGGTAGAGCACGGGGTTGGTGGAGGGGTCGTTGTACATCTTCATCTGGCGGTACACCTTCATGTACTTGCGCCCGGCGGCGATGTCGTCGAGCAGCTGGTCGATGGCCAGGGAGAGGTCGCGCTGCTGCTCGAGGAGCACGTCGAGCTTGGCGCGGCAGGCGGCACGGTGCTCCTCGGTGGCATCGGTGCGGGTGGTCTGCTCCTCCATGTGGTAGATCTTCAGGGCGAGTATGCTCAGGCGGTCGACGGCCCATGCGGGGCTTTCGGTGTTGATGGTGGCGCCGGACTGCACCTGCACGTCGCTGTACTGCTGGCGGAAGAAGGAGTCGATCTGCTCGACGAGGTCGGTGCGGTCCTGGTTGGAGCGGTCGATGCGGCGCTTGAGCGCGAGGGCCTCGACGGGGTCGATGTGCGGGTCGCGTATGATGTCCTCGAAGTGCCACTGCACGGTGTCTATCCAGCACTTGAGGTAGAGGCGGTTTTCTATCTCGTCGCGTTCATAGGGATTGTGTATGGGGGTGTCGACGTTGTCGGTGACGTGGTAGTCGCGTATGGCTTGCCGGAAGACGCGGTTGCAAAGTTCGGAGAATGACATTGTGTGTGTACGTTGTTGTAAGTGGCGTTTCAGATGGTTTCCGGCGGCGGACGTGCCGCCGGCGGTCAGGTACTATCATACAAATGTAAGGCAAATGCGGCGAATGTGCAAGCGGCCCGCCCTTTTTTTAAGAAAAAATAAGGCGGACGCGCCCGTCCGCCCCGACAGCGGAAGAATGTCCGCCGTCTCACACCATTTTTTTGTTATGTAAAGGTTTCCGAAAAATCATTTTCATGTGGGGTGCACGGCGAAAGCCGAGGGGAGAGGGAAAAGTCATGCAAGGGCGACACGCAGGCAGACAGTGCATCTATCAGCCCTGCAGGGGCGTTACGGCCGCAGCCCAGGGTGAGCGGAGCGGCGGCAGCCGCGTAGCGTAACCCTGGGTCTCCGCATTCCGGAACGGCGGCTGGCCTGTAAGGTCAGCACAACAGCATGTGGTATTGTGGTGACCTTACAGGCCACGTTTGACTGCGAACCGTTTAACCCAGGGTTACGCTTCGCGGCTGCCGCCGCTCCGCTCACCCTGGGCTGGGGCCGTAACGCCCCTGCAGGGCTGGGAAATGCAATGCTCCTATACATTTTTTCCTAAACCAGTACGCCTTGATTCCCTGTTGTGCCTACAACTCAATTTTTCCCGCAAAAAAACCTCATTTCTCCGTCTCCGCGAGCGTGGCGAGGATATCTCCGGCGATCTGATCCTCGGTGAGGCGGTTGTCGAGGAGGAGCTGCTGCACGTCGTAGCGGTCGTAGAGGGCCTTGCGCACGCCGAAGTTGAGCACGCGCACGGCCGTCGGGCCGTAGTGCCGGCTGATGCGCTCGCCGAACCCGCCGTCTATGCAGCCGTCCTCGAGGGTGGCCACGACGGTGTGGCCGGAGGCCAGACTGTCGAGCAGGGCCGTGTCGGTGCCGGAGAGGAAGCGGGGGTTGACCAGGGTGGCGTCGATGCCGTGCCCGGCGAGCAGGGCGGCCACGCGCCTGGCCCGTGCCCAGAAGCTGCCCACGGCGATGAGGGCCACGCGGCTGCCGCTGTGCACCACGCGGTAGGTGTCGATGTCGGAGTAGTGGTCGTCGCACGGGCCGTCGGCGTGCTCCACCTCGCCCTCGGGCACGCGTATGGCCACGGGCCAGCGGTCCTGGCGTATGGCCCAGCGCTCCATGGCGATCATCTCCTCATAGGTGGTGGGGGCGAGGTACACCAGTCCGGGTATGTGGCTGAGCATGGGGATGTCGAAGAAGCAGATGTGGGTGATGTCGTTCATGCCGAGCACCGAGGGTCCGACGACGTTGATGACGGCGGGATTGGCGTTGACGGCGAGATCCTGCGCCAGCTGGTCGTAGGTGCGCTGTATGAAGGTGGCGTAGGTGGTGAAGACGGGGTGCGCCCCGCGCTTGGCCAGGCCCGAGGCCATGGCCACGGCCTCCTCCTCGGCGATGCCCACGTCGACATACTGCCGTCCGGCCTTCTGCCGCACGGCGGGCGTGAAGCCGATGCTTCCGGGCACGGCGGCCGAGATGCACACCAGGCGTGCATCGCGCTCCATCTCCTCCTGCAGCCACTCGCCGAGCACGGCGGCGGCGCTGCGGGGGCCTGCGGGCAGGGCTTTCTTCTCGCCGGTGGCGGCGTCGAAGGGCATGCTCCAGTGCCAGGCTTCCTTGTGGGCCACGGCGGGGGCGTAGCCGTGCCCCTTCTCGGTGTGGATGTGGAGCACGAGGGGCCGTGGGGTGTCCTTCACCTCGTTGAGGGCGGCGATGAGGGTCTCGATGTCGTTGCCCTGCTCCACATAGCGGTAGTCGAAGCCCATGGCGCGGAAGAGGTTGCACTCGGCCTTGCCCCCGGTGCTGCGCAGGAGGGCGAGGTTGCGGTAGATGCCGCCGTGGTTTTCGGCGATCGACATCTCGTTGTCGTTGACCACGACGATGATGGGCGTACCCAGTTCGGCGGCCATGTCGAGCCCCTCGAAGGCTTCGCCGCCGCTGAGCGACCCGTCGCCGATGACGGCCACGATGCGCTCCTTGCCGCCGAGCAGGTCGCGGCCTTTCTGCAGGCCGGTGGCCAGGGCCACGGAGGTGGAGGTGTGGCCGATCTCGAAGTGGTCGTGCACGGGCGACTCTGCGGGCGAGGAGTAGCCCGACACCTCGCCGAAGCGCTGCTCGTCGAAGAAGCCGTAGGCGCGTCCGGTGAGCATCTTGTGGGGGTATACCTGGTGCGACACGTCGAAGACAATCTTGTCTGCCGGGGTGTCGAGGGTGTAGTGCAGGGCTATGGTGGCCTCTACGAATCCGAGGTTGGGCCCTACGTGTCCGCCGTAGATGCTGTCGCGGTGTATGATGCCCTCGCGTATCTCGGCGGCCAGGGTACGGAGCTGTGCGGCGGTCATCTGCCGGATGTCGGCAGGCGACTGTACGGTGTCTATGAGTCTTTGCTGCATGGTGTATGTGTGTTTGTGCCGCGGGGTGCGGGCGGCGGTGCGTGAATGTGCGGTATTTTTGTTTCCGGTGGCAAAGGTAGGGGTTTCCCGAGATACGGACGGTACACATTTTACGGATAAAATGACCAAAAACGCAGACAAGCCCCGTAGGTGGAGGGCGGTATGGTGCACGACAAGCCCCGTAGAGGGAAAACGCCGTGGAGCAGACCAGCCCCGTAGGTGGAGGACGGCATTGTGCACGACAAGCCCCGTAGAGGGAAAACGCCGTGGAGCAGACCAGCCCCGTAGGTGGAGGACGGCATTGTGCACGACAAGCCCCGTAGAGGGAAAACGCCGTGGAGCAGACCAGCCCCGTAGGTGGAGGACGGCATTGTGCACGACAAGCCCCGTAGAGGGAAAACGCCGTGGAGCAGACCAGCCCCGTAGGTGGAGGACGGCATTGTGCACGACAAGCCCCGTAGAGGGAAAACGCCGTGGAGCAGACCAGCCCCGTAGGTGGAGGACGGCATTGTGCACGACAAGCCCCGTAGGGGCGGCATAATACAGGATAGGGGTTTACCCCTATCTCAAACGGTGTGCAAAAAAAATGCCCCTGTAGGGGGCGCATAATTAAATTGAATATGGTTGAATTATGCGCCCCCTACAGGGGCAACGTTTGAGATACCCGTTAGAGATAGGGCCAAGGCCCTATCCTGTATTATGCCGCCCCTACGGGGCTTGTCGTGCGCCATACACTTCTTTCCCTACGGGGCTTGTCGTGCGCCATACACTTCTTTCCCTACGGGGCTTGTCGTGCGCCATACACTTCTTTCCCTACGGGGCTTGTCGTGCGCCATACACTTCTTTCCCTACGGGGCTTGTCGTGCGCCATACACTTCTTTCCCTACGGGGCTTGTCGGGGCTGGTCTGCCCTACCCTGCGTGGCTTGTTGTCAATACCGTGCCTTGTCGAGGTCGATGTGTGTGACGTTGGCGCGTTCGTGGAGGAAGATGGTGGCGACCTCGCTGAAGCGTTCCTCGCTCTCGGTGGTGAGGTAGCGGCAGGTGCCGCCCTCGGTGATGCGCGCCCTCATGTCGGGGTGGCGGGTGAGGTAGTCGGCGAGGCTGTCGGCCACGTAGGTGCCCTGGGAGACGATGCGCACGCCGTCGGGCACGTTCTTGACCACGGCGTTCATGAGCAGGGGGTAGTGGGTGCAGCCCAGGACGATGGTGTCGATGGCGGGGTCCTTGCGCATGAGCTGGCCGATGCGCTTGGCCACGAAGTAGTCGGCGCCGGGCGAGTCGGCCTCGCCGGCCTCGACGATGGCGGCCCACAGGGGGCAGGCCACGCCGGAGACGGTGATGTCGGGGTGCAGCTTGCCGATCTCGAGCGAGTAGCTGCGGCTGCGTATGGTGCCCTCGGTGGCGAGGATGCCCACGTGGCGGCTGCGGGTGAGGCTGCCGATGACCTCGGCGGTGGGCCGTATGATGCCGAGCACGCGGCGTGTGGGGTCCCACTCGGGCAGGTCGCGCTCCTGTATGGTGCGCAGGGCCTTGGCCGAGGCGGTGTTGCAGCCGAGGATGACGAGGTGGCAGCCCATGTCGAAGAGGCGGAGCACGGCCTGCCGTGTAAACTGGTAGACGACCTCAAACGAGCGCGACCCGTAGGGTGCGCGGGCGTTGTCGCCGAGGTAGAGGTAGTCGTACTGGGGCAGCAGCTGGCGTATGCCGTGGAGCACGGTCAGGCCGCCGTAGCCGGAGTCGAACACGCCGATGGGTCCCGGCGCTGCCGGTAGTGTTGTTGGCATGGCGTTGTCAGTTTTTGCCGAGGGCGTTCTTGACGAGTACGGTCACGTCGTCGCCCGAGGCGGGGTCGATGTAGGGGCAGGCGTTGCCGTCGGTGTTGAGGATGAAGGCGTAGCCGTGGTCGCGGCCCACGCGGGCGATGGCCTGGGCCAGGCGTGTGCGGATGGGTGCGAAGGCGTCGCGCTCGGCGGCGGCGAGCAGCTGGCGGGCCTGGTCGCGGAAGGCGGTGTTGCGCTCCATGAGGTCCTGCAGCTCGGCCTGGCGCTTCTGGAGGATGGAGGGCACGAAGTCGCGCTGTCCGTCGAGGAACTCCTCGTACTTGGCGTTGAACTCGCTTTCGGCGCGCTTGGTCTCGGCCTCGTACTTGGCCTTGAGGTCGGCCAGGGTGCGGCAGGCGGCGGCGTACTCGGGCATGGCGTGGAAGACGGTGTCGTAACTGAGGTAGCCGAACCGGGTCTGTGCTCCGGCCATGAGGGGCAGGAGGGCGAGGAGCAGGAGGGTGAGGGTCTTTTTCATGTGCATGTGCGGTTTTTTGTGTGGGGGTGTGCGGAGGACGGCCTTTCCGGATACACGGTGTCCCGGGGTGCTTTGGCCGGTATGCCAAAGCCCAGGGCTGCGCACCGCGGACGGTGCCGCGCTGCCCACCCTGGGCTGGGATCGTCAATCCCTTTCAGGGATTTATTTGTCTGCTGTGCGGCGGATATGCCGCACCTGCTATAGTGTCTTTACTTCTTGGCAGGAGTAGAGGTGGTCATCTTGGCCAGTTCGGCCTTGACCTTGGCGGTGACGTCCTCGCTGAGGGTCTCGCTGATGTAGGGTATGCCGGAGCCGATGTCCATGATGTATACGTATCCGCCGGTCTTGCCTACGGCCTTGATGGCGTCGACGAGCTTGGAGGTGATGGGGGTCATCTTCTGCTGCTGTGCCTTCTGGAGGGCCTGCTGGTTGTCCTGGTAGGCCTGCTGTATCTTCTGCTGGAGCTCCATGAGCGACTGCTCGGTTTCCTTCTGCTTGGTCTCGTTCATGGTGGAGCGGTTCTTGTCGTAGTCCTCGGCCTTGCGCTGCAGTTCGGCCTGCATGGCCTTGAGGTCTTCGTCGTACTGCTTGGCGGTGGCTTCAAGTTCGGCCTGTGCCTTGGTGAACTCGGGCATGCCGGTCATGATTTCCTGTGCGTTGATGTGTCCGAACTTCTGTGCGAACGCTGCTGCGGGTGCGAGCATCATCAGAGCCAATAATAACTTTTTCATTTTCTCTTTGGATTTTTTTTATTTGTTTGTTTGTTCTTTCGTTGCGTTGCGGGGAACCGCCTGTGGTGACGGGGCGTCAGTTGCCGTAGCCGAGCTTCTGGAGCACCTCGTTGGAGATGTCGATCTTGGGCGAGCCGAAGATGATGCCGGAGTCGCTGGCGCGGTCGAGCACGAGGGCGTAGCCGCGGAGGTCGGAGATTTCCTTGACAGCGTTGTAGATCTCTTCCTGTATGGGGGAGATGAGGCTTTCGCGCACCTTGAAGAGCTCGCCTTCGGGTCCGAAGTACTTGCGCTTGAGGTCGGCGGCTTCCTTCTCCTTGTTCATGATCTCTTCCTGGCGTGCCTTTTTCTGTTCGGCCGAGAGGAAGACGTTCTCGTTCTGGTAGTTCTTGTACATGGTGGAGGCTTCGGTGCCGAGGGCGTCGACTTCGGCCTGCCACTTCTTCGACACCTGGTTGAGCTGCTCGTTGGCGCGCTCGTAGGCGGGGATGTTCTTGAGGATGTATTCCATGTCGAGCAGGGCGAACTTCTGCGCGCTGGCTGTCATGGCGCCCAGGACAAGGGCGAGGGTCATCAGGAGTTTTTTCATTGTCGTTCGTTTTTTTGGGTTCCGGGGGGGAGATGTTGTGCATCGCGTCCGGACGGGGCATTCGTTTCGGTGGTTTTATTGTGCGCACCCGACAAGGGCACGGATTTCGGATTGTGCTGACCTTACAGGCCAGCCGTCCCATTGTTCCGTTAACCCAGGGTTACGTCAGTCGCTCCGCTCCTTCCTCACCCTGGGCTGGGACCGTTACGCCCCTGCAGGGCTGGTATGTGTACTGCCGGCTTGCGGGCCGGGACCGTTGCCTCCTGGGCGGGGATTGTTGCGCCCTTGCAGGGCTTTGGGTGTGCGGCGGCCGTTTTTTGGGGTGGTGTTGCGGCGGCCTTTGCGGTTTCTGTCCGGGGCGTCTTTAGAATTCCTGTCCGAGGATGAAGTGGAACTGGCTGCCGCCCTTGCGTGTGCTGAGGTTTTCCTTGTCGAAGCCGTAGGCCCAGTCGATACCCATGAGTCCGACCATGGGGAGGTAGATGCGGACGCCGACGCCGGCGGAGCGCTTCATGTCGAAGGGGTTGAACTTCTTGGTGTCCGACCATGCGTTGCCGCCTTCGAGGAAGGTGAGTCCGTAGATGGTGGTGTTGCCGAGCATGAAGGGGTAGCGCAGCTCGAGGGTCATGCGGTTGTAGGCGTAGGCGTCGTAGGAGATGGATCCGTTTTCGTATCCGCGCAGTCCGATGGTCTCGGTACCGTATGATGTGGAGTATCCGGTCATGCCGTCACCTCCCATGTAGAAGGTCTCGAAGGGCGACTTCTTGTGCTTGTTGTAGGAGCCGAGGATACCCATCTCGTAGCGTGCCATGAGCACGAGGCACTTCTGTCCGCCGGTGAGTGCGGTGAAGGTGCGTGCCTTGAACTTCCACTTGTAGTACTCTACCCAGCGGTACTTCTCCTGCTGCTCGCGGTTGTAGGTGGAGGAGTAGGGGTCGTTGGCGAGGTTGGCGTAGTCCTTGTGGTCGAAGAGCGACCATGGCGGTGTGAGCGACACGGAGGCCTGGAAGTCTGATCCGCGGCGGGGGAAGAGTCCGTTGTCGGTGGAGGTGCGGCCGAGGGCTATGGTGAAGTTGAGGTTGTTGGAATTGCCGTTGTTCATCATGAAGTAGTAGTTCCAGTTCTTCAGCATGTAGCGGTTGTAGGCCAGCGAGAGCGAGAGCGAGAAGTAGTCGTCGGGCCAGCGCAGCTGCTTGCCCCATCCGAGCGACACGCCGAACATCTTGACGTACTTGTCGGGATCGTAGTAGTTCTCGTAGTTGTAGTACGAGTTGCCGTAGCTGCCGTATCCGTAGAGGTAGTTGTAGTAGTTGTTCATGATGCCGCTGTTGTAGTAGGTGCTCGACACGTCGCTCTGCTTGGAGTAGTACACGCCTACGGAGAACTGTACGGGGCGCTTGCCGCCGAGCCAGTTGGTGGAGTAGGAGAGGTTGTACGACTGGTAGTAGGAGGCGTTGGTCTGCACGCCGAGCGAGAGCACTTCGCCGTCGCCGATGGGCATGATGCCGCGGTGCTCCTTGTTCTTGTTGAAGAGGTTGCGTATGGAGAAGTTGTTGAGCTTGAGTCCTACGCGTCCGATGATGCCGGTCTGTCCCCATCCGAGTGAGAACTCCACCTGGTCGTTGGACTTCTGCTCGAGGTTCCAGTTGATGTCTACGGTGCCGTTCTCGGGGTCGGGCTTGACGTCGGGGTTGACCTTCTCCTGGTCGAAGTGTCCCATGGAGGCTATCTCTCGTGCGGAGCGCTGGAGCGACTCCTTGGAGAAGAGGTCGCCGGGCTTGGTGCGGAGCTCGCGGCGCACGACGTTCTCGTAGAGGCGGTCGTTGCCGGTGATGCGCACGTGGTTGATGTGTGCCTGGGGTCCTTCCATGATGCGCATCTCGAGGTCGATGGAGTCGCCCACGATGTTGACTTCGGTGGGGTGGAGGGAGTAGAAGAGGTAGCCGTTGTTCCAGTAGTTGTTGCCCACGGCGTCCTCGTCTTCGGTGAGGCGCTTGTTCATGAGGCGCTGGTTGTACACGTCGCCCTTCTTCATGCCGAGCACGGACGAGAGGTAGTCGGTGGAGTAGATGGTGTTGCCCACCCAGGAGATGTTGCGCACGTAGTATTTCTTGCCTTCGTCTACGTTGAGGCGGATGGAGACGTGGCGGTCGTCTACGTTCCACACGCTGTCGCCGGTGATGACGGCGTCGCGGTAGCCCAGCTCGTTGTACTTGTCGATGAGTTTCTGCTTGTCGCCCTTCCAGCGTTCGGGGGTGAACTTCTTGGACTTGAGGAAGGAGCCGAGCGTGCCGGCCTCATGGGTCTTGGCGAAGGCGCCCTTGCGGAAGAGTCCGCCCTTGATGCGGCGGTCAGTCAGTGCGCTGTTGCCCACGATGTCGATGTGGCGCACCTTGAGCTTCTCCTTCTTGTCGACGATGACGTCGAGGATGACCTGGTTGCGTGCGGCCACGTCGTCGCGCTGCACGACCTGCACTTCGGCGTTCTGGTATCCCTTCTCGTCGAAGTACTTGCGGGCGAGTATCTTGGCGCGGTCTACCATGTTGGGGGTGATCTGTGCGCCCTTGAGCAGTCCGAGCTTGGCCTCGAGGTCGGTGCGCTCAGACTTCTTCACGCCGATATAGTTGATGACCGACACTCTGGGGCGCATCTGGAGCTGTACGCGGAAGTAGGCCTTGTCGCCCACGATGGAGTCGACGCCGAGGCTCACCTCGGAGAAGAGTCCGTACTTCCAGTAGCGCTTCACGGCCTCGGTGAGCTCGGTACCGGGCAGGTCGACGGTCTGTCCTACCGACAGTCCTGAGATGCCGGTGAGCATGTAGTCCTCGTAGCCTTCGGCGCCGCTGACGGCGATGCCGCCTACCTCGACGGTGCGCGGGTTGCCGGCGTAACTCACCTCGGGGTGTACGGTCTTGTCCTGTGCGGCTGCAGCGAGGCTCACGAGGAGCGCGGCTGCGAGTGTCATCATCTTCACTGTTATATTCATGATCTTTGTTGGATGGAGGGTCGGCGCACTTTTGCTGTCTTTTCCCTTTTCTTTCCTTTTCTCCCCGACTTTTTCTTTTTTGGGGGGACGGGGTGGGGCTGGGCGCCGGTCCTCGCTTTTTGATTACGTTTCCTTGTGTGTGTAGGGTGTGCAGGGGCGTGGGTGTATGCAGTGTGCTATATGCTGTGTCGTCGTTTTTTCCGTTTTTCGGGCCAGCGGGCACGGGACGGGGCTTATGCGCCCTGTGCCTGTTCGCTCTCGGCCTGCTCTTCGGTCTTGCCGTAGCGGCGCTGGCGGCTGCTGTAGGCGGCGATGGCCTCGGCGAGTCCCTGCTCGTCGAAGTCGGGCCAGTAGGTGGGGGTGAAGTAGAGCTCGGTGTAGGCGATCTGCCAGAGCAGGTAGTTGCTGATGCGCTGCTCGCCGCCGGTGCGGATGAGCAGGTCGGGGTCGGGCATGCCGGCGGTGGCCATGCGGGCGGTGAGGGTGTCCTCGCTGACGGCGGCGGGGTCGAGCTTGCCGGCCTTCACCTCGGCGGCGATGGTGCGGGCGGCCCGCGTGATCTCCCAGCGCGAGGAGTAGCTCAGGGCCACGACCATGGTCATGGCGCTGTTGGCGGCGGTGTGCTCTTCGGTCTCGCGCAGCTTTTGCTGCACGGCCTCGGGCAGGCGGTCGGTGTCGCCGATGACGCGGAAGCGCACGTTGTTGCGCATGAATATCTCGTCTTCGAGCGAGGAGAGCACGAGGCCCATGAGCGCGGCCACCTCGTCGGCGGGCCGTCCCCAGTTCTCGGTGGAGAAGGTGTAGAGGGTGAGGTACTCCACGCCGAGCCGCACGCACTCGGAGGTGATGCGGCGCACGGCTTCCACGCCGGCCTGGTGGCCGTAGCTGCGGGGCTTGCCCTGTGCGGCGGCCCACCGTCCGTTGCCGTCCATGATGACGGCGATATGGCGGGGCACGTTGTCGTGACGGGTGTCGGTGCTCATTTTTTCTGTATTCTTTGTTTTTTGCGTATTCGTTGTGACGGTATGCCTTGCGTCTCCCCCCGTCTCTCAGTATTTCTCCATGTCGTTGTGGCAGGTGCGGCACTTGGGCATGAAGCTGTAGGTGAGCGAGAGGGTGAAGGCCGAGTAGCAGTCGGTGTTCTTGAACAGGCCGCTCGAGGAGATGCCGTAGGGGTCGGCCACGCCGTCGAGCTTGTCGCTCAGCGAGAAGTGTATGGCCCACTCGAGGCCTACGTTGAGCCGGCGGGCCACCTTGTACTTCACGCCCAGGCCGAGGGGCACGTTGGCGGTGAAGACGTTGCCACCGCCGCCGGTGACATAGGTGGCGCCCAGTCCGCCGAAGACGAAGGGGGTGATGCGCTTGGCGCCGCGGTAGTCCTCGCCCGTGCCGTAGGGCCAGAAGTTGTACTCGTAGGTGAGGCTGCAGTCGATGAGGGTGTTGTCGAAGGTGTAGGTCTTGCCGTCGGCGTAGTCGGGGTAGTAGGTGGCGGGGGTGTCTGACGACCCTTTGAGCCGGCCGTAGGAGGCGGCGAGACGGAAGCCCATGTAGGGGTTGAGTATGCGGCGCAGCATCACTGCTGCGCCGGGCTGCATGCCTGTGAAGATGTTGCCGCCGAAGTCGCCCTCGTAGGTCACCATGGAGAGTCCGGCGCCGATCTCCATGCGGTACTCCTCATCGGTCTGCGCCCCGGCGTGGAGCGCGGCAAGGAGCAGTGCAAGCGTGGCTACGGTCTTTCTCATGCTTCGGCTGTGCGCCGGCCTTTTCCGCGGGGCCTTTCTTTCGGGGCGGCGGAGGAGGGCGGCGCTTTTTCTTCTATATATTATATATAATGTGGGGCGGAGGGCGGATTCATTGCTTCTTTCCGTCGGCCGCCGCTGTCATTCGTTGTATATGGTCTGCTCCTTGCGCCAGCCGAGGCGGGCGAGGCGGCCGCGCCATACGTGTCCGGCTGCGGCGTCGACAAACCAGATGTAGTTCTGCTTGTCTACGGTCATGGCGTAGCGGTCGGCCACGAATATCGAGAGGTTGCCGGGCAGGGTGAGCACGGTGTCCTTCTCCCACGATATGCCGCCGTCCTTGCTGCGGTAGAACGACTTCATGCTGGTCACGCGGCCGTCGGTGGAGCTGCCGCCCGTGAGGTAGAGGCAGTCGTCGTAGGCGATGGCCTGCATGGAGCGCATGCGGGGTGCGGTCCATTTGACGAGGGTGTCGGCGGGGTACCATGTCCAGGGCTGGCTGGCGGAGTGGGCGGCGGTCTCGTCGATCTTGCTCCATATGTAGGCCGACTTGTCGGCGGGGTAGGCGGTGTAGTCGCGGCTGCCGATGAGCATCACGCGCCATGCCTTGCTGTTGGTGTTGAGCGGCACGGTGACGGTGCTGACGTCCTGGGTGGGCAGCAGGCTGGCGTCGCTGTCGAGGGCGGAGGTGCTCCAGGTGGCGCCGCCGTCGGTGGAGGCTACGATGCCGCCGCCCACGGCGTAGGCGTAGAGGGCTGCGGGGCTGGCGGCCACGAGGCGGCTGATGGCGGCAGAGGTGGCGGTGGAGGTCCAGGTGCTGCCGTCGGCGGTGCTGAGCACGCTGCCGGTGGTGGCGTCCCAGAGACAGAGGGCGTCGTCTGTGGCCACGGCTCCGAGGTAGGCGTCGGCCGCGAGGGTGTGGCCTATGCTGGCGGTGAGGTCGGTCCAGGCGTTGCCGTCGGCGGTGGAGTAGACGGCGGTGGCGTCGCCCTTCTTGCCGAAGATGTAGAGGCGGCCGCCGAAGCAGACGGCGCGCAGGCTCTCAAGGGCGGGCAGGAAGGCGGCATCGGCCATGGCCTTCCATCCGAAGCTGTCGGCCTGCTCGCGGTGCACGTTGACGTGTACGGTGTACTGGCGCGACACCTGGCCGGAGTTGCTGAACACCTGGAAGATGCGGGGCTGCGAGAAGTCTACCGAGTCGGTGGAGGTGTAGTAGCCCAGCGAGTCGCTCGTCATGCTCTTGAGCACTACCGATCCGGAGTTCTTCGTGCTGATGGTGCACACTACCTTCTTGGGGTCGGTGCCGTAGGGCAGGGAGTCGACATTGTATATGGTGCGGGTGTTCTGGTCGATGTAGAACTCGTAGGCACTGCAGTCTACCGTCGTCTTGTATGTGCTGTCCTTGCCCGCCGATGAGGTGGTGTGGCTGTACACGTTGAGCGTGCCGACGGAGAAGGCGGTGATGGCCGTGTCGTCGGTATAGGTGTACTCTGTGCTCTCGTTGTCGAGGCAGGATACCACGAGCGAGGCTACGGCCAACAGCAGGGCGAAGGGTAGAATGGTCCTTTTCTTCATTTATAATATGCGTTTTTGTCTGCAAATTTACGCAGTTTTCTGCAAATAGTACGGATTTACGGGTGTTTATTACGTTATTTATCGAATGCGGACAAGTTTTTTAAGTTTGTTTATGCTTTTCGGGCGGGGCGGGAAACGGCGGGGCGAAAGGGAAAAGCGGCGGGGCGAAGGGGAAAAGCGGTGGTACGCAAGGGTATGCAGCGGCGGTACGCAAGGGGGCAAAGCCCCGTAGGGGCGGCATAATATAGGATAGGGGCTTGCCCCTATCATTTGGCGGTTTCCGCAAACGCAGCCCCTGTAGGGGGCGCATAATTCAACCCATACAAAAAATTTAATTATGCGCCCCCTACAGGGGCATTTTGCATGGAAACCATGCGAGATAGGGGCAAGCCCCTATCCTATATTATGCCGCCCCTACGGGGCTTGTCCGTTTGCGTCCTTACTACGGGGCTTTGCCGCTTGCATCATTTCCTACGGGGCTTTGCCGTTCCACATCTTTCCATACAGACCTTTGCCCGTCCCGCATCATTTCGTGCGCCCCTCGTTTTCCCCGCACTCCCCTACGCAAAAAGCGCAGGGGCCATGCCTCTGCGCTTTTTTGTCCGTTACACATTCCGCCTGACGCATTCCGTCCTGCGGGGTTTTCTTTCCGCCCCACGGGCTGCATATACTTTGCGGATTGCGTGTATGTATCTCTTGCGGCTTACTTCTGTACGTACTTCTTGCCGTCCATGATGACGATGCCCTTGTAGTCCTTGCCTACGCGCTGGCCGGCGAGGTTGTACACGGCTCCGCTCTTGGCGGTCTTGGCTGCGTCGACGGTGCCTATGCCGGTGGGCTCTTCATCGTCGCCTACAAGCTTGAAGAGGCAGGGGAGCACGGCGCCGTCCTGGGCCTCCTCGTATACGCCGAAGGAGGTGTAGGTGCCCTGGCCCCACTGGATGTAGTAGTCGCCGAAGAGCATCTTGAAGGTGCCGTCCTCCTGGGCCTCTATCTCCCAGGTCTTCTCCTCGTCGGCGGTGAAGGAGAAGGAGTTGTGCGAACCGTCGTTGTAGATGTAGCGGCCGTAGCAGTCGGTGATGGCGTATACGCCGTCGGCTCCGGTGAAGGTGAAGGTGTCGTCATAGCTCGACTTCACCTTGATGGTGTCGGTGTGCTCCTTGATCAGGCTGCTGTTGAGGTAGCCGTAGGTGTAGGTCTCCTTGGCGGGCATGGCGTAGGCGGTGGTGTCGCCGCGCTGGGCCACGATGAGGTACGACTTGCCTGACTCGATGACCGTGGTCTTGGCGTAGACGTTGTAGTGCCATACATAGACGGTGCAGGTGGCGGTGCCGGCCTTGTACTCGTCGTTCTCCTCGGAGCTGGCGGTGATGACGGCCTTGCCTTCCTCGCCGGTGGGATAGATGTTGCCGCTGGCGTCGACGGTGGCCACCTCGGTGTTGTCGGAGGTGAAGGCTACGTCTGCGGTGGTCTCCTTGGTGAAGGTGGGCATGGGCCATACGGTGCCCAGCTCATAGTCTACGGTCGTGGCCGAGAAGGCCAGGCCTGCAGCCTTCTTCTGTACGACGGGCTCGCCGCCGCCCTCGGTGGTGACGGTGACTTTGTCGACATTGAACTGTCCGGCCTTTGCCGAACCGTCGGTGCCGTAGGTAGCCTTTGCGCCTACGGTGAAGGTCACCTCTGTGGCTGCCTCGTCAGCGGTCCAGGTCACGGTCCAGGCTTCCTTGTCTACCTCGACGGTGCCCACGGTGGCGGTCAGGTCGGTGAGACGCTTCTTGCCGGCTGTGGATACGGCGAAGACCATCTGCTTCATGCCGGTGGTGCTGCTCACGGTGAGGGTGTTGCCAGCGTAGTGGCGCAGGTCCTTGGAATTGCTGTTCTGCGTGGGCGTGGACGAGCCGCTTCCGATGGCGGCGGTGAAGGTGAAGTCGCCCTCGGTGAGCTTGTAGCCCTTCGGGTCGGTGGTCGCCGTGACGGACAGCTGGGTGAAGTCGATTTCAGTCTGCGCAACCGTCATCTGGGCGATCAGCGACAGGACTGCAACAAGTGCAAAAGTGTAAAGTTTTTTCATAGAATTATTGTTTTATGACATTGCTCCTAAATTTTTTCTCCCCGGTACGCCTTGCAGCTGCTGACGTGCAGCGCAATTGCTTGTCCTCCGGCTTGTTTGCGGACACGGCCCGAAGCCCGTCCGTACCTGTGCAAAGGTATATATTAATGTGGAAATCAACAAGAAAAATACTGAAAATAGGAAAAATGAAACAACCTTGGCACAGGCTTGTCACAGGACGGCGGACGGCCGCATCCGTGCGGGGCTTTTTGTCCGTGTCTGCCGCCGGCCGTCCGGATACGGGGAGAAGACTGTGGATAACCGTTGGGGATAAGTCCCGATACCGTTTCCCCGTGACCGCCCGTGCGGTGGAGGTTATCCACACCGCGCTGCACGCCGTCCACCGGAAAGGCTGGGGTTATCCACATGCATGCGGAATATTTTGGCGCTTGTATACAGAGAGTTATACAGGTTACCCACAATTTGCGGGGTTGCGGGTTATCCCGTTGTCCACAGGGAGGACCGGGGTGAGGGGAATGGACACACCGTATTCCAAAACACCGTAATCCAAACCCGTAGCAGGCGCGGTATTACAAGCCCCGTAGGCCATCGTCTACACCTCCGACCAGGGATTCTACATGTAGCAGACGCGGTATTACAAGCCCCGTAGGTCATCGTCTACACCTCCGACCAGGGATTCTACATGTAGCAGGCGCGGTATTACAAGCCCCGTAGGGGCGGCATAGTATAGCGTAGGGGCTCGCCCCTACGTTTTAGGGTTGTGTTTTGACCGTTGCCCCTGTAGGGGGCGCATAATTAAATGCGGATGAATTATACGCCCCCTACAGGGGCAACGTTAGCGCAAACCATATGAGATAGGGCCGCGCTCGACTTTGTCGCTTGCCCAAGCAAGAGCCCTATCCTATATTATGTCGCCCCTACGGGGCTTGTCCGTGCAAGCATGTGGATAACTTGTGGATAACCATATACAATACACTGCAAACCAATTTGTTGCAAAGAAACGAAACATGTGGATAAGTGCGGGGAAAACGTAGAATGTGCGGTATTCCAGCCCCCGTGGGGGCATACCGCAAGAAAACGGTACATTTCCCAGCCCTGCAGGGGCGCAACGTTCGCAGCCCAGGGTAAGGACGGAGCGAAGCGACGGACGCCACCCTGGGTAAAGATGGCGCCATGCAAGGCAGGCCTGTAGGGTCAGCACAACCAGCACCATCTGCAGACGCCGTTCCCCAATCGCATTTCCCCATCGACAACGTTCCGCCACATATCCCCGGCAGGCGCTTGTGGTGACCTTACAGGCCACCCGTCCTTCCGCCGCATGAAACCCAGGGTGACGCTTCGCGGCTGCCGCCGCTCCGCTTACCCTGGGCTGCGAACGTTACGCCCCTGCAGGGCTGGGAAATGCAACGACTCCCTGCGTAGTTTTCCACGGGCAGAACGTACCCAAATCCGAAACTTCAGTCCTGTACCATGCCGTCCCTCCGGGGTTTGTCGTACACCCATGTGGATAACTTGTGGATAACCACACTCAATACACTGCAGACCAATGCATTGCGCCAAAACGGAATATGTGGATAAGTGCGGGGAAAACGTATTTCGTACAGGGGCCTTGTACGAAGGCTACAAAGGCCTTGTACGGTCGGTACAAAGCCTTTGTAGTGACGGTACAAGGGCCTTGTAGCGACAGTACAAGGCCCTTGTAGTATTTTCCGTTTTTTTTCGTTTTTTCCTTTTTTCCGCAGCGGCTGACGGCGGGCGGAGGGGGGGAGAGGGCGCTGGGGCTTTACGAGAGCTCGAGCATGCGGCGAATGGGCTTGACGGCCTCGCGTGCGATGTCTTCGGGCACGTCGACCTCGGGCCATCCGTGGAGGAGGGTGTTGTAGAGTTTCTCGAGGGTGTTCTTCTTCATGTACTCGCACTCGTTGCAGGAGCAGCCGGGGCCGCCCTCGCTCACTTCGGGGGGTACGGGGTAGAAGGTGACGTCGGGACAGGTGCGCTGCATCTCGTGCAGGATGCCGGCTTCGGTGGCGACGATGTACTCGGCGGGCCCGTGCTCCTGGGCGTACTTGAGCATGACGGCGGTGGAGCCGGCCACGTCGGCCATGGCGAGCACGGGGCCCTTGCACTCGAGGTGGGCCATGACGAGGGCGCCGGGGTGCTCGCGGCGCATCTGGGCGATGGCTTCTACGGAGAAGCGCTCGTGCACGTGGCATCCGCCTTCCCAGAGGAGCATGTTGCGTCCGGTGGCGGCGTTGATGTAGGAGCCGAGGTTGTAGTCGGGTCCGAAGATGAGCTTTTCGTCCTTGGGGAAACTGCCTACGACGCGCTCGGCGTTGCCTGAGGTGACGACCACGTCGGTGAGCGCCTTGACGGCTGCGGTGGTGTTGACGTAGCTGACGACCTTGTATCCGGGGTGCTCGGCCTTGTAGCGCGCGAGGTCTTCGGCGCGGCAGGAGTCGGCCAGGGAGCAGCCGGCGGTGAGGTCGGGGCAGAGCACGGTCTTGTCGGGGGAGAGGAGCTTGCAGGTCTCGGCCATGAAGTGTACGCCGCACATGACGATCTGGCTGGCGTCGGTCTCGGCGGCCTTGCGTGCCAGCGCGAGGGAGTCGCCGATGAAGTCGGCCACGTCCTGTATGTCGCCTATGGTGTAGTAGTGTGCGAGGATGACGGCGTTCTTTTCGCGCGCCAGGCGGCGTATTTCCTGTTTGAGGTCGGTGTCTTGGGGTACGGGCTCGTCGACGTAGCCGAGCGCTTTCCATTTCTGTTGTGTCATTGTATGCGGGTTTGTGCGGGAGGATAGGGAACTCTTTTCGTTTTTTTTTTCTGTTCCTTTCCTTTTCCACAGTCTTCTTATTATTCTATATTTTGTCTTTTTTAAAATAAAAAATTCAATAGTAGGATGATGGGGCGTTGATATGTTGGGAACTTGTGGGGTATTTTTTTTGGCGTTTCGGTTGTCCACCCGTGGCGGGCGGCTCTGCACCGCATCGACATTCGACAGGCTCTTGACCTCTGTCCCATCCACCA
>CAVHOL010000036.1:0-27424 GCA_963637655.1 bacterium
AACATTCTAATGGTTTTATACTAACTTTGTATCAATAATAGGATATAAAGCTACATCACGCTACAAAGTGCTACAAGTATGCTACAATTTCTTGCGACATGACAGTTACTTAACTTACTGAATACCAAGCAGGATACATTGTGCTACAACAGAATGAGCACGATTTCACTCGTAATGTTTCAGAAATGATTCAGACTTGTTACGCCAATGACAATGAATAGCCATAAATTCCTGTAGGTAGAGATATACAAGTGGGCTAATTTGCGCCTAATTTTCCTCAATACCTTGAGGAGACAAAAGTCCAATACCGCCCTCACAATTCTTAAAATAATTAAAATGAACAACAAAAACCATTTATAACCAAAGATTTAGGACGTTTTGTCTTGCGCCAGTTCTGCGCCAGCTTCGGCTTAAAAACTGGCAAATATGAGAAATTTAACAGTTGATAATCAACAAGTTATAGCCGATGGTAGAGTGCTAAAAAATCCTGCCTCCGCAACTAAGATTGGCGTAACAAGTTGTAAATCAACATGTTGCGTCGTTTTCATTTAAGAAACCGGACGAATTACGGACGATTTTTGACAACATGTCGGACGAACATCTTTAGATCCGAAACTTGAGTTAACGATAGCACAAGTCGAGATTGTCTTGCCTCAGTATTTTCTCAATACTCTATAATTTACAATAGAGATTTGGTCGAGATATGGAGTCCACTCGGTTTCGTTTTCCCCCTGGGGTCGTATGCATAGGCCATAGAAGCGAGTACCAGTGCGTCGGTAGTCTTTCATCTGGGCCAGCATGTCCGGTTTAGGCAAAGGCATAAGAAAATCGGAAATCCAGAGGACGTCAGCGTTCATGTATCCGTCTCCATCGTTGTCAAGCATCTGATATGTGGCATTCATCATGCCACGCGCATCTGTGCCTCCTCCGATAAAAGGTATATGTCCTTTGTCAAACATCATCTCGTTCTCCTTGAGTCCTATAGATGTGTAGAACTGCTTCTTTGTGCGCAACTTGAGGTCTATGGCTTTGACGCTTACAGAGAAGTCGATAAGATAACAGTCGCGGTGCAGCCTTTCGGCGGTTTCCTCTATGAGCGACAACATCGACTGAAGTATGCGTTGCGGAGGACCGAACATACTTGCCGATGTGTCAGCGCAGATGATCATCGGACCCAAGCGACGGGCCGAGATGAAACTCAGTCTGCGGGTAGGCTTCGACATCTTCGATTTGTAGTCGAAAGTCTGCAGTCGGTGACGGGTGTAGCGATAGAAGAACAAGTCTTCCATGTCCTTGTCGGCAAAAGTAGCCAGTTCTATAGGAAGCAGGCTGCCCAAGTCGTTGCCTATAGTGACTCCCTCGATGTCGCTGCCGGAGGAATGGCTGATTTTCATACGGTCACCGTCGCTTACGGCCAAGCGGTCACGGCCATTGCTGTCGGCTACACGTCCCATCTTCATCACCACTTCATGGAGCTGCGGATATCTGTCTTGCATGCGCACGATACTGAGGCGACGCAAGAATTCCGTTTCCGACCATCTGCCGTCCATCATCTTCCAAGCCTGTACCGCCTGTTCATCGCTGACACCCTCGCCTTTCAACGTCTTGTCCACATTGTCGAACATCCGCTGAAGGTTCTGCTTCATATTGGCTCCCCGGCTGCCTATGTGTTTCATCTCCTGCTGTCTGAGATGCTCGGTGATACACTTGCCCCAGTCGTCTAACAGCTTGTCCACCTTCTCTTGAGTGATCTGCTGGCTGAACAGACGCTTATAGAACTCACCGTCAAAGCCATCGTCTTCGTGTTTTTCTCCAATGGCGGTTATCCATTTCTGCCAAGCCCTTTCGTCACCGCTGCTATAGTCTTCCACAGCCTTCATATTTCTCGCTTCCACGCGCACGGTCTGTGACAGAAACTGCTGATGGTGCATGCAGTCGACGATAAACCGTCCTACCGTGGTACAGAACACTTTAGCACACATCTGGCTTGAAAGCACTCTGACCTTTACCTCAGGATCGCTCATTAGCTTGGCGAGATACTGCAGCATCGGGTCTTTGTACACGCGCCAAGGTTCATCCTCCGGCCAAGCTACACCCTGACCGGCAATCTCGCCCGTCTCGCAAAAGTAATTGAGCATATTGAAATAACAGGACAATTCCTTGCGTTTTCCGCTATAGTTCTGCGTGAACCTTGCGAAGTACTTTTCCCCGTCAGAGAGCATGTCGCTGTCTTCCAATTTCAGATGTTCGGATATATCAGTCATAAAGTTTTTGTAGGTCCTGCCGTGTGAAGGCTACGTCACGATAAATTTCTCGCACATACTCTGACACCCTCTGCTTGTCGTCGTCAGCTATGAAGATGTTTTCATTGATATGTTCCTCAATTGCCTTCAGGTCATCAGCGAAAGAGTCTATCTCTTGTTCGTAATTACGTCCGCTGTCTTGTGCATCTGTCCCTAATGGGAGCGTTCGCGCATCCGTCTTCTCGATGACGTACCGGTCACCGAGAATATACACATGGTCATTGTCACGGTTGAGCATGACCGGTGCGCTGCCTAGTGGTGCGCCAAAGGAACCATCGTAGGTTCGGATAATATTGACATTCTTGCGTTTGCGGTCTTGGTAAAGAATGCCCTCCGTGTCCATTTCGTCCGTACCATGTTGCGGCAACGACTGGTAGTCGCGTGCCATAATAAAGCAGTCTCCATCAGGATAACCGTTCAATTTGTAATAGAACTCCTGGTAGATTTTCTTGTCTGAATCCCGTTCTACCTTTCTGCTTGATATACGATTGGCGGCCCGTGCCGCACGTGCGATCTTGATATCCTCTTCCAGCGACCGTTTCACCTTCGACAATCTGTCATGGAACGACATGAACGTTCCGCGGATGACGATACGGCGTATTTCATCTCTTTCTTCGGGCTCCTGCCACAGACATTTGTACACCGGAAGAAGATCCTCTGGCGACACCATGTCTCTGTCTTGAAGGAAAGCGGAGGTACGAAGCAAGTTTACAATCTTTTTCCATCGGCGGTCACTCACATAGACAGAACGCCGTTCGTTGGTCTCGCCGACGGCGATAGACTGCAGCGACTTGCGGATTTGATGGACAATATGAAGGGTGTCCTTGCTGACACCGACCTTGCCAATTTTCTTGCGCCATCGGGCATATTCGGCATCGGTTATCTGCAACCTTTCAGGAACGCAGACTTCCTCGTCCCCATCATCCAGCAGCATGCGGTCGAAGTTGTCCTCCTTCTTGATGCTCTTGCTCTCCAGCCTGATGATCAACCTGTCCCACAGGGCCTCCAGTCCTTCTCCCTGAGCGGGCAACTCATTGCTTGCCGCAATAAGCAATTTCAATGGTAGGCAGACGAGGCGGTTGCCGTTGCGGAAGACCTTCTCGTTGATAACCGTGAGCAGCGTGTTCTGAATGGCTGGACCTGCTTTCCATATCTCATCGAGAAAGACTACGTCTGCCGTTGGCAGATAGCCTTCGGTGACACGCTCGTAGTCGTCCGACTCCTTCAACTTGCTGATGCTCACGGGGCCGAAAATTTCGTCGGGCGTAGAGAATCTTGACATGAGATACTCAAAAGAATTGGCGTTGGCAAACGCTTTTGACAGCCTCCGTGCCACCATGCTCTTAGCCACTCCCGGAGGGCCGAGCAGAATAATGCTCTCTCCTGCTACGGCTGCCAACAAAGACAACGCTATTTCGTTTTCCTTCTCATAGATGCCTTTGTTCATGGCGGCGAGAAGTTGCTCTATTCGTTTTTTAATCATGTACGTTTCCTTTCAGGCGTGTTCTAAAAAACCGCGCATTATTAAATTTTGGTTTTCGGCATCTTTTTCATCCTCATTCTGTCGCATAGTCCGCTATGCCCCTTTAGGAAGACAGAAAAAAAATCAGCTCGGCTAAAATTCAAAAAATGCATAAAAGGCATTTTTCAGAACCCATCTTTATATAATTTGACATTTGCACCGAGATGCAAGAAACAATCACCTTTAACCATATGGACAATAATATTTGGTGTAAAGTTACTAAAAAAGACTAAGATACAAATTGACCCAGTTCCCCTTTTGTTCATAATTAATGCATTTCTTCCAAGTTTCTTTTCCGCCCTTTTGTACAAAGTCAGAGTTAAACCCAAAGAAGCCTATCCACATTCTGATGGTTTTATACTAACTTTGTACCCCAAAATAGGACTAAGCTACACTGTGCAACAAGGCACAACAAGTATGCTACATTTTTCTACAACATCAAAAATGATACACAATAAAGGGAATAAATTCTGCCGTCCTTTCACATACCGCAAGCTACATTCCGGCAGCTGCATCGTCATCATACTCCTTGCGGTAATGCTATCCGTCACTTGCTCCTGCAGCGAGAACAATGAAGAAGACGCAATCAGAAACTGCGCTACCGCATTTGCCAATGCCTATTTCAACAACAAATACAATATTGCACTGCGCAACACGACTGCCGAATCGGAGAAATGGATAAGATATGTGGCTGGCAACCTTACACAGGAAGACCTTGACAAAATCAATTCCTGCGACGATACAGCAGACTGTGTGGTGACCGACCTGCAGCAAGAAACCGACACGACAGTTCTCGCAACGCTTGAAGTGTCCAATGCCTTTCTTCCAGACACTATCGGAAAAGCAGGCCGAATGATAGACAAAGGCAACGTCAATATTACGCTCAAAAAGCGGAACGGGCAATGGGCGGTACACCTGAACAGTGTGCCACAGATACTTGCGAAAAACAAATAACACACATTCAGCACACATATCACGGCAAGATTTCGTAACTTTGCAGGATATGAATAAATGCGCAACCGTCCTCGCCGCTGTCATCGGGCTGCTCCTCGGGGCATGCCAAAAGACGCATACCGCCCACATGGACGGAATGGCCATGCTCGAGGTCGCCCTCGACACCATGTGCGCAATCGGCAATGGTTCTGATGCGCCCTCCTGCCACGTTGTCCTGCAGATGCAATACGCAGAAGGCACGCACGCACAAAAGATCAATACGGCCATACTCAAGTCCGGCATTCTTCCGCCAGAATACAAGACTGCCGGATACACAGACATTCCAACAGCCGCCAAGAATTTTGCAGAGCAATACATCAAGCGCTACCGCGATGCAAACACACCGCTTTATAAGTACGACCCGACACATGGCAAGTCCTACGGACAGAGTTTTCGGTTGACCGTCGCCACCCATTCCCGATGTCGGGACATACTCACCTACACCGCAACCATCGAGACGCAGGCCGGCGAACAGCCCGAAACGACACAGACCGTCGTACGGAACATTGACACAAGAAGCGGACACATTCTTTCACTCGACGACATCTACATACACGGAGCGGAGGAATACATCAAGACCGTCATTGCCAGAAAACTCGCCAAACGCTACGGGGCAGACGGGCTTGAAGGTCTGAGAAGCCGGCAGATATTCGCTGAAAACGAAGTGTACGTCCCCGACAATTTCATTGTTTTCCAAGACAAAGTCATCTTCATCTACCAGCAGGGCGAGATAGCCCCACACGATGAGGGAGAGATACGCATTACGGTCAGCAGATCCGACATAGGCAAACTGATGAAACAAGACATCCGCGAAACGACAAACAATAATACACTATAATATATACGATGGAAGAAATCCTCAAATACTTTCCCCACCTGACAGACACACAGCGCCAGCAGTTTGCCGCCCTCAAAGCGCTCTACACGGACTGGAACAGCAAGATAAATGTCATTTCCCGCAAAGACATCGAGCATCTGTACACCCACCATGTACTGCACTCGCTCGCCATCGCCAAAGAGATCAATTTTCGTCCACAGTCCGAAATACTCGACTTCGGCACCGGCGGAGGCTTCCCCGGTGTACCACTCGCCATCCTGTTTCCCGAGTGCCGATTCAAGCTTATCGACCGGACTGCCAAGAAAATAAGGGTGGTCAACGAGGTGGCCGATGCCATTGGCCTGAAAAACACGACCGCCCTGCAACTCTCCGGAGAGGAAGAGAAAGGCAAATACGATTTCATCGTCAGCCGTGCCGTCATGCCACTGCCTGACCTGGTAAAGATTGTACGCAAAAACGTTGCCAAGCAACAGCGCAATGCCATGCCCAACGGATTGATATGCCTCAAGGGCGGAAACCTTGAAGGCGAGACACAACCCTTCAAGAATATCGTCGAAGTGACTCCCGTCAGCGATTTCTTCGACGAAGACTGGTTCAAAGAAAAACACCTCATATACCTGCCGTTATGATAAACATCAAGACATTCACCTGCAACATGCTCCAGGAAAACTGCTACGTAGCCAGTGACGAAACTGGAGAGTGCATCATCGTAGACTGCGGAGCCTTCTATGAAGAGGAGCGCAAGGCTATCGTCGAATACATCAGAGACAACCACCTGCAGCCCAAGCACCTGCTCGCCACCCACGGACACCTTGACCACAACTTCGGCAATGATACCATAGACGAGGCATTCGGTCTGCACGTAGAACTGGCGGAGCGCGACCAGCCGCTCATCGCAAACGCCGACAAACAGGCAAAGTTTTTCTACGGAGAACCGCTAAAGCAGCCTCTCCCCCCGACAGGATCGCCTCTCACAGAGGACGCTCCCGTCACCTTCGGCAGCCACACCCTGCAGGTACTGAGCACACCGGGACATTCGCGCGGATCTGTCACGCTCTACTGCAAGGAAGAAGGAATAGCCTTCACCGGCGACACGCTCTTCAAGCACGCCATCGGCCGGACAGATTTCGTCGGAGGCAACATGTTCCAGATCATACAAAGCCTGCGCATGCTGGCCCAGCTGCCCGACGAGACTGTCGTACTGCCGGGACACGGAGACTGCACGACCATCGGCGAAGAACTGGCCCACAACCCCTATATGGACAGATAAGGTGGCAAACAATACAGAAAAAATCATTCTCGGCATAGACCCGGGTACCAATGTGATGGGATACGGCATACTGCGCACCGTCGGCAACAAAGCCCAAATGGTAGCCATGGGTGTCATCGACATGAGAAAGGAGTCCGACCCCTATCTGCGATTGGGACAGATATTCGAAGGCGTGACCCAAATCATCGACCAATATCTGCCTGACGAGATGGCCATCGAAGCGCCCTTCTTCGGCAAGAACGTACAGTCTATGCTCAAGCTTGGACGCTCGCAAGGGGTAGCCATTGCCGCAGCCATACGCCATAGCGTACCCATACATGAGTACGCCCCGATGAAGATCAAGATGGCCATCACCGGACAGGGCCAGGCTTCCAAGGAGCAAGTTGCCGGCATGCTCCAGCGACTGCTGCGCATAGCCGATGAGGACATGCCCAAATTCATGGATGCGACAGACGCTCTCGGTGTGGCCTATTGCCATTTTCTGCAGGCATCCAATCCCGTCAACGACGTACGCTACCACAACTGGAAGGACTTCATCAGCAAAAACAAGGAAAGAGTATGCAAGACATCATTGCCTTGACCGACGGCGTAGCCCGGCTACCTGAATGGCAGCTGGCCGTTCCTGCAACATTCTGCCTTTCAGCCGGTGAGCATATTGCCATCATCGGGAACAACGGAAGCGGGAAAACGCTCCTTACCGACATGTTCACCGGACGCCACCCGCTGCGCTCCGGTTCGCTCCACTATGATTTCTCTCCTTGCAAAGAGAATACAGTATCTTCCTGCCTGCGTTACATCAAATACAAAGACGCCTACGGCCGCGCCAACGACCGGTCGTACTACCTGCAGCAGAGATGGAACCACGCCGAGATTGACGAATCCACGCCTACCGTCAGAGACCGGATCGAACAAGCCTACGCCGCATCCGGCAAAGACACTGCTGACCGCAGACTGATGTGTGACAGACTGACAAGTCTTCTGCGGCTGGAGGAATCCATGGACAAATACATCATCTCGCTCTCCAGCGGAGAACTCCGCAAACTGTCTTTGGCAACGGCACTGATGACACAGCCGCGCGTCCTTGTCATCGACAACCCGTTCATCGGACTTGACACACAGACCCGGAAACTGTACAAGGAAATGCTCAGCACGCTGTGTCAAAAGCAGACCATACAGATCATACTCCTCGTCAGCGATGCCGACGACATACCCGACTTTGTGACACACATCGTGGAGGTTGCCGACAAACGCGTGTCCCCCAAATGTACTCGGACAGAATACCTGCAACGCTTGGAAAGCCACAAAAAGAACGGAAAAAATCTGCAAAAACGTCAAACAATTCTAAAAAATCCATACACAGACAAGGTTTTCGGCAATTGCGACGTTATTTGCATGAAAGGCGTCACCATACGCTACGGCAGCCACACTATACTGTCGGACATTGACTGGACAGTGAAAAGCGGCGAATGCTGGGCACTGACCGGCCGCAACGGAAGCGGGAAGTCTACCCTACTGAGTCTCGTCTGCGCCGACAACCCGCAAGCCTACCGCTGCGACATCACGCTCTTCGGGCGAAAACGCGGAACAGGCGAAAGCATCTGGGACATCAAACGCCGCATAGGCTACGTCTCACCGGAAATGCACCGTGCCGCCAAAGCCGACTCCACAGTGGAAGAGACAATAGCAGGCGGACTGCAAAAACCAGGTGTCCGCCAGGCAACACCCCGCGAAGAAAAACTGGAAAAATGCCGCTCCTGGATGGACACTTTCGGTATCGGGGCACTGGCACGACGCCGTTTTCAAAGTCTGTCAAGCGGAGAACAGCGCATGGTACTGCTGGCCAAGGCCTTCATTGCCGAACCCGAGCTTCTGATTCTTGACGAACCGTTTCAGGGACTGGACCCCGACAACCGTCGACTGGCACAACATGCCATCACGACGTACTGCGCCAGCAAAGACAAGACACTCATCTTTGTCACACACGACCCGAGTGAACTACCACCCTGTGTCACTCTCACCAAACATCTCGGACAATGACCGTAACGAAACAAACGGAAATAAAACAACAATACATACAATTATGAAAAAACTTTTCATCTTTATCGCCCTGTGCCTCTTCACCGTGCACGCTTCTTCACAAGAAATCTACAAGGCCGTTTTGCAGATGAAGACCGACGTCGAGAATCTGGCCAACGACACGACAAAGAATATCGAAGCCCGGAAGATAGCCTGCTTCAAGTATGACGCACTCTACTATCTCATCGACAAAGCCGGCCACACCGAACATTTTTCCGAATATCAGCTCGGAACCCAGGCCAATGCCATGGTAGAATTTGTCAATCTCTTTGTAAAGCGCCTTTCCGCCGAAAAGAAGAAGAAAGACAAAGATGTAGTTCTCGCCATATTCAAGAACGCATCCGTAAGCACCCCGCTCTTCCACGATTCCGAAAAGGACATCACGTACGGCTATGTAGACAACGAGAACTACCTGACACAGTTCTCACTTGACACTGACTGGCCCAATGCGCTCGCTGCCGTAAAGAAATGATTTTCTTCCGCTGATCATCCAAAATATCGGCACAAAGGATGTAAAGACCGTATAATATCGGTAAATGTTGTTAAATAATGCTAAAAGGCTTATTTCACAGCACACGGTCAATCCACATAACAAAAGCAAATAAGTAACTTTGCAGCCAAATTCAACATTATTCACATAAAGTCTAACTTTATTAATTTTTAAAACAAACAATTTTTTATGTCAGATTTGAAGAACGTACAACCGTTGGCAGACTTCAATTGGGAAGAGTTTGAGAATGGTGGAAACGTAGAAACCAACAAGCAAGACTTGGCAAAGGCCTATGACGAAACCCTCAACAAGGTGTCTGAGCATCAGGTCGTAGAAGGAGAAGTGATCTCCATCGACAAGAAAGAAGTAGTCGTCAACATCGGCTACAAGAGCGACGGCATCATCCCCGCATCCGAATTCCGCTACAACCCTGAGCTGAAGATCGGCGACAAGGTTGAGGTCTACGTGGAGAACCAGGAAGACAAGAAGGGACAGCTCGTCCTTTCTCACAAGAAAGCCCGCCTGAGCAAGAGCTGGGAGCGCGTCAATGCCGCTCTCGAGAATGGCGAAATCATCCAGGGCTACATCAAATGCCGCACCAAAGGCGGTATGATTGTAGACGTATTCGGCATCGAAGCATTCTTGCCCGGAAGCCAGATTGACGTTCACCCCATACGCGACTACGACGTATTCGTAGGCAAGACCATGGAATTCAAGGTTGTCAAGATCAATCAGGAGTTCCGCAATGTAGTTGTTTCCCACAAGGCCCTCATCGAGGCTGAACTGGAAGCACAGAAGAAAGAGATTATCAGCAAGCTGGAGAAGGGACAGATCCTTGAAGGTACCGTCAAGAACATCACCTCCTACGGTGTATTCGTTGACCTCGGCGGTGTTGACGGACTCATCCACATCACCGACCTGTCTTGGGGCCGCGTAAGTGATCCTCACGAGGTTGTACAGCTCGACCAGAAGATCAATGTCGTTATCCTCGACTTCGATGACGAGAAGAAGCGCATCGCCCTCGGTCTGAAGCAGCTCACTCCTCATCCTTGGGACGCTCTCGACGCCGACCTCAAGATTGGCGACCACGTCAAGGGTAAGGTCGTTGTCATCGCAGACTACGGCGCATTTGTAGAGATTGCCCCCGGCGTAGAAGGTCTGATTCACGTTTCAGAGATGAGCTGGAGCCAGCACCTGCGCTCCGCCCAGGAATTCCTGCACGTAGGCGACGAGGTAGAGGCCGTGATCCTTTCTCTCGACCGTTCCGAGCGCAAGATGTCTCTCGGCATCAAGCAGCTGAAGGAAGATCCTTGGGAGACCATCGAAGTGAAGTATCCCGTAGGCAGCAAGCACACCGCAAAGGTACGCAACTTCACCAACTTCGGTATCTTCGTAGAACTCGAGGAAGGCGTAGACGGACTGATTCACGTGAGCGACCTCTCTTGGACCAAGAAGGTTAAGCATCCTTCTGAATTCACACAGGCCGGCGCAGACATCGATGTTGTCGTACTCGAGATAGACAAGGAAAACCGTCGTTTGAGCCTTGGCCACAAGCAGCTCGAAGAGAATCCTTGGGACAAGTACGAGGAGATCTACACTCCGGGATCTGTACACAACGGCAAGATCACCGAGCTGATGGACAAGGGCGCTGTCGTAACCCTCGACGAGGGCGGCGAAGGCTTCGCTACTCCCAAGCACCTGGCCAAAGAAGACGGCACTGCCGTACAGCTGGGCGAGGAACTCCCCTTCAAGGTGATCGAGTTTGTGAAAGAAGCCAAGCGTATCATCCTTTCACACAGCCGCACATTCGAGCAGGTGAAGGACGAGAAGCCCGCACGCAAGCGCGCTCCGAAGAAGGAATCTGCACCCGTTATCAACAACGTTGCCGCCAGCACAACACTTGGCGACATCGATGCACTCGCAGAACTGAAAGCAAAATTCGAGAAAGGCGAATAATATACGCCAGCTCGATTGAGCAATAAGCACAAGGGGCGGGTCGAGAGCGACTCGCCCCTTTTTCTTGTCATTTATCGGTTAAGTAGTGTTAATCGCCGAAAGAAAAGATACAAAGCGACCGCTACTTTCTGTATTTTTATTACCTTTGCATTGAAATACGACCGATGGGTTTCGCAATCGCGAAACCGAATAATCATCACTTTCATTTTACTTATCAGAATGTATAGCAAAGACGATTTATCATCTAAAGGCATACCCGAGTTGTTGGATATTGCCAATGAGATAGGTGTAGACTGCAATGGAAGCACAGACCATGAAGAACTGATCTACAACATATTAGACAAGCAGGCCGAGGTGGAAGGCAACAAAAACCCATTGGGGACCAAACGCCGTCGCACCCGCATTGTAAAAAAAGATACCGACCGGGTTTATTCAGTCAACGGAAAAGAAGGTGAGAATTTCGACCTCAAAAAGAACAAGACAGAGCACCCCATCCAACCTACCCTGTTTGCAGAAATGCCCACAACAGCCGACAACGAGACAACCACATCCGGCGAGAGTTCTCCTGCAGCACCGGCAAAACACCGGGGAAGAAAATCCAAGAAGGAATTGGAAATTTCCACAACGGCAGAAGACAACAATAGCACAGCCATTGCAGCAACGCCTGCAACAAGCCAGGAAGAGACACCCGAGCCTGCAACAGACACAACTCCAGAACAAGAAAATATCCCGGCCCAGGAATCAGAAACGACTACCCCCGACAACGACCAGATACCCGAAGCAGCATTTGCCACCAGCGCCAAGGAAAACAACGACGACGACGAAACCAATCTCCTCGAACAACTCCAGGCCAAGATCAATGCCCACAACGAAAACGTCGAAGAAACACGCGACAACATAGAGAAGGGTATCTGGGAAGGCGATCCGGGCGACGGTACTGATTTCATACCTGTCGTAGACCTTCCGATAGAAGACCAAGGTGCGGTTCCGACCTACGATATGTTCGACAACCCGACAACGGCACCCATGCAGCCCACTGCAGCACCGACTTTCCAGCAGATGCCGTCAGGCGAAGGCGGACAATACGATTTCTCCGATATCATCACCGCCAACGGCGTACTCGAAGTGATGCCCGACGGTTACGGATTTCTCCGTTCCAGTGACTACAACTACCTTTCATCCCCCGACGACGTATACGTTTCCACCCAACAGGTAAAGCACTATAGCCTCAAAACGGGCGATGTCGTACAGTGTCATGTACGCCCGCCGCGCGACGGAGAGAAATATTTCCCGCTGACAAGCATCGACAAGATCAACGGCCGCAACCCGTCTGATGTACGCGACAGAGTAGCCTTCGAGCATCTCACACCGCTCTTCCCCGACGAGAAATTCACGCTCTGCGGCGATCCCGCCACGACCAACCTCAGCACACGTGTCGTCGACCTGTTCTCACCTATCGGAAAAGGCCAGCGCGCCCTCATCGTAGCGCAGCCCAAAACGGGTAAGACCATCCTGATGAAGGACATCGCCAATGCCATTGCCGCCAACCACCCCGAAGCCTACCTGATGATGCTCCTCATCGACGAGCGTCCCGAGGAAGTCACCGACATGGCCCGCACAGTCAACGCTGAGGTGATTGCCTCTACCTTCGACGAACCCGCCGAGCGCCACGTGAAGATTGCCGGCATCGTACTCGAAAAGGCAAAGCGCATGGTAGAATGCGGACACGACGTCGTCATCTTCCTTGACTCCATCACCCGTCTGGCCAGAGCATACAATACCGTGTCTCCCGCTTCAGGAAAGGTGCTGACCGGTGGTGTCGACGCCAACGCCCTGCAAAAGCCCAAGCGCTTCTTTGGTGCAGCACGAAACATCGAAGGCGGAGGTTCGCTGACCATCATCGCAACAGCCCTCATTGACACCGGTTCGAAAATGGACGAGGTCATCTTCGAGGAATTCAAGGGAACCGGCAACATGGAGCTCCAGCTCGACCGCTCACTCTCCAACAAACGTATATTCCCCGCAGTCAACCTTATCGCCTCAAGCACACGCCGCGACGATTTGCTGCAAGACAAGACCACGCTCGACCGTATGTGGATACTTCGCAAGAGTGCCATTGCCGACATGACACCCTTGGAAGCCATGAACACCATAAGCGACTCCATGCAAAAGACACGGACCAACGAGGAGTTCTTGATTGCGATGAATTCGTAACAAATGGATCAATACATTGACATCAAAGGCGCACGCGTCAACAACCTGAAGAACGTCAGCCTAAAGATACCCCACAACCGTTTTATCGTCATAGCAGGAGTTTCCGGATCAGGAAAATCCTCGTTGGCTTTCGACACACTCTATGCCGAAGGCCAACGGCGCTATGTCGAATCTCTGTCTTCCTACGCCCGCCAGTACCTGGGAAGGATGAGCAAGCCCGAATGTGACTTCATCAAGGGCCTGCCGCCCGCCATCGCGATTGAGCAGAAGGTCATCTCCCGCAATCCGAGAAGTACGGTCGGCACTTCCACCGAAATCTACGAGTACCTCCGTCTGCTGTTCGCACGCATCGGGCACACCTACTCCCCAGTCAGCGGCAACGAGGTGAAAGTGCATTCTACCGACGATATTCTGCAATGTGTCGCCCAATATTCCGAAGGGACAAAATTCTCCATACTTGCACCTTTGCACATCACAGAAGGCCGTAATCTCAAGACCCAACTCGGAATAGAGATTCAGCAAGGCTACTCCAGGATCTGGTACAAAGGCCAGTTTGTCAGAATCGATGAGTTTATTGAGGATCAGGGACAGGTATCCAGCGCCAAAGGCGAAGATGTATACCTTCTCATCGACCGGATGAGCGTCAGCCCTTCAAAGGACGCCATATCCCGGCTCATCGACTCTGCCGAAACAGCCTTTTACGAGGGAGACGGACGGTGTCGCATTGTCCTTTTTCCGTCTAACATCAGTTATGATTTCTCGACAAGTTTCGAGGCCGACGGCATCAAGTTCGAAGAGCCTAGCGACAACTTGTTTTCATTCAATTCCCCTTTGGGTGCCTGTCCCGAGTGCGAAGGATTCGGACGGGTAGTGGGCATCGACGAGAAACTCGTCATTCCCAACTCCGGCCTGAGCGTATACGACGGTTGCGTACAGTGCTGGCACGGAGAGAAAATGGGGATATGGAAGACCGAGTTCTGCCGCCGCGCCGAAAAAGACAATTTCCCTATCTTCACCCCCTACTACCAGCTCACCCGCCAACAAAAGGACATGCTTTGGCATGGCCTTCCGTCTGAGCGGAAGAAGAATGCCAAGGACAAAGTGTGCATAGACGCTTTCTTCCAGATGGTCACCGACAACCAGTACAAGATACAGTACCGTGTCATGCTGAGCCGATACCGTGGAAAGACGATATGCCCCAAATGCCATGGCACACGCCTGAAGGCCGAAGCGACTTGGGTCAAGGTCGGCGGAATGAGCATCACCGACCTCGTTGAGATGCCCATCTCCAACCTCAAGCAGTGGTTTGACACACTTGTTCTCCCCGAGCACGACGTCACGATAGCCAAGCGCCTGTTGTCAGAAATCAGCCACAGACTTCAGTTTCTCCTTGATGTTGGACTGGGATACCTCACCCTCAACCGATCATCCAACACCCTGAGCGGCGGTGAGAGCCAGCGCATCAACCTGGCAACATCTCTCGGCAGTCCCCTCGTCGGATCCGTATATATACTTGACGAGCCCAGCATCGGCCTCCATAGCCGCGATACCGACCGTCTCATACACGTACTCAAATCTCTGCAAGAGATGGGCAATACCGTCATCGTAGTAGAACATGACGAGAACATCATACGCGCGGCCGACTACCTCATTGACGTAGGTCCTGACGCAGGACGGCTGGGAGGCGAGATTGTGTACGCTGGCCCTCTGAGCGACATAAATGCAGCCGAGTCAGCCGACTGCCGTAGCCACACCGTCAAGTACCTTTTGGGCCAAGAGCCCATCCTCACGCCCAAAAGCCGCCGTGCATGGAACCGGATGATCGAAGTATGCGGAGCACGAATGAACAATCTCTGCGGCATCGATGTCAAGTTTCCGCTCAACGTACTGACCGTCGTCACTGGCGTGAGCGGTTCCGGCAAGTCCTCGCTGGTCAAAGGCATACTCAACCCTGCCCTGAAACGTCACCTCAACGAGGTGGCCGATGCGCCCGGTGAATATTCCTCCCTTGAAGGCGATTGGCAGCAAGTACGCCATGTGGAATTTGTCGACCAGAACCCCATCGGCAAGAGCACACGCTCCAATCCGGCGACCTATGTCAAGGCTTACGATGCCATCCGCCAATTGTTTGCCGACCAGCCACTGTCCAAACAGATGGGCTACACGGCACAATATTTCTCGTTCAACACCGAAGGCGGAAGATGCGAAGAGTGCAAGGGAGCAGGTGTCATCACAGTAGAAATGCAGTTTATGGCCGACCTCGTGCTGACTTGCGACGCCTGCCACGGCCAGCGCTTCAAGCACGACGTACTCGAAGTGCGCTTCCACGGGAAGAACATCAATGACGTATTGGACATGACCATCTCCGAGGCCATTGAGTTTTTCACCCAATACAAAGAGAAGACCATTGTCAACCGTCTCAGGCCCCTTGAGGCAGTCGGTTTGGGATACATCAAACTCGGACAGAGCTCTTCCACCTTGTCGGGCGGCGAGAACCAGCGCGTAAAACTGGCTTATTTTATCGGTCAGGAAAAACAGGAACCGACCCTGTTCATCTTCGACGAGCCGACAACAGGACTCCATTTCCACGACATCCAGAAACTGCTGTCATCCTTCGATGCCCTTCTGTCCAGAGGACACTCCATCATTGTCATAGAGCACAATATGGACATCATCAAATGCGCCGACTACGTCATCGACCTCGGTCCGGACGGAGGCAACAAAGGCGGCCGCCTGGTATGCTGTGGCACTCCCGAAGAAGTGGCAGCCTGCAAAGAGAGTATCACAGGGAAATACCTGGGCGAAGCGATGAAGTAAGGCTATACCCATAGGACAAACCGAAAGTAGAATCGCGCAGGAGAAAAATGAAATCGTTTCTCTTGCGCGATTATATTAAGGCGTAAATTCCATGCACTGTTAGAATGTGGCGTTATTCTTCTATGTCTGTCGAAGACTGTTCATTGCGGTATATGTCATTCAAGGTTTGCCCATCATCATTGATCCATTCCGTCCATCCATTTCGGGGACTTCCCGTGACATAACTTGCAGCAGTACTTGGACTATCAACTACATAATCTTGCTTCAACACCCAAAAACCATCATTGGTTTTCCTTGCAATTTTAGAGAGAAGTGCGTCGCGCTTAGCCGCCCCGCTGTAAGATTTCGAAGTTTCCTGCAAGCAGCAAGTTCCTTTTAACAAACGGATGGTATGGTCTCTTTCATTGAAAATTCCTTTTGCCAAGACACCTTTTCTCTTCACATGGAACACTTTGTTTGCAGATGAGCCGGTCGATTCCTCTTTGTCAAAAATTGCGCATCCCATGAAAGACGCGAGAAGCATTACATCGTCAAAGAATTCCTCTATAATGTCTATCTGGTGTTTGGAAAGTGAACTTTTCTTTCCGGATTGGCTATTCGTCAGAAGATATCGGGCGCACTCATTCGCGACATCAATGGCACGGCCTTCAAGATACTCTATATCGGCTTTGTTGATGCTATTGTCCTTTGCAACGAACACAAGACATTCTCTCCAAAATAGTTTTATCCTTTTCTGCTCGGAGATACGCCTACCTCCTTCCGCCGATTCACCTATATACGCCTGCGGATTTCCTTTGTCGTCTTCACCCAGCAAAACATACAATGATGGACGTTTACTTTCCTCAAGACAACAGAAATTCTCGAATTCCGTCTTAGGGAAAACAATCATCTCACAGATCTTGTTACTGATAAAAACAGCACTCAGTCCTTTGGGATTACCTGATATCAGATGGGTCGTTATAACTTTGCCTCTTGTCACTTTCTGATGAAATAATTTCTATTTACCATACTGATAATAATACCAATACGTATTGCCGAACGTGTCACGCAGTTTCACTTGGCGTTCCATCGCATTTTGAATATCACCCTCCAACTTCTGATAGTCCTGGAAATCAGCCTCCATGATATTGTTCTTGTAGACCAGACGGGGACTGGAATGGCGGTGCGTATAGAGCAGGAGGGCCTCCCGGTAGTGCTTGGGCAGAGGTGTCGAGTCGTTGACGGTATAGTATTTGCCGATATTGTCGACAAAAGCATCAAGATTCTTGTCGAGCAGATACCCGCACAGGAGATAGTCCCCCGCCGGAGCTTTGGCACGACCGATTTTTCCGAGCTTCTCCAGATATACCATCGGAGACATGGAGCGGGAGAACATACCACCAAGACGGCGGTACAGATCCCGTACGGGATATAGCACAAAAGCCGGTCCGGTGCTGTCCGTCGGAAGAAGAGCGGCGGACCCTCCCGTCACGTTCTGCTCGAAAAGACGCTCACCCAGTTCTCCTTTCTGCGACAAAGCACAGGCCCGCAACATGAAAAGATTGGAGTCCGGCTCCTGCACTTGTCCGAGTGTAGCGAGTGCCCCGTCCGTATCGCCGTCTATCAGGCACTGCTCGGCATGGGTACGGGCATGCCATATCTTGTCATTGTTGCAAAGACACATGACGGTAAGGAGCGACATGACCATCAAGCCGATATTGACCAGCCATTTTCCGGCCACCGTCATGTGGCGCGCAATGCTCAGCACGGCAATGTCCATCTGCCGCAATACCGCAACAATCGCAATATAGACCACCAGCAATACGACAAACCACACGGTTGCCGGATAGAAGGTATACTCCCCGCCGTCAAGCCGCATGCTCGTCAACAGTCCCAGACACAGGGCCGAGGGGAAGAAGGAGAGGCCGGGCAACAACGAGAAATTGCGCCACAACCGCATCACGCCGACATGGAGAAGCATCAGCACGACAGTGATCAGCGTTGCACCGATGAGCCGGTCGTAGTGGGTCTGTCCATGCGAAAGGACGGCCTGTGTCACGGTGAGCAGGTCGTCCTGATAGCAATAGAGAAAGACCAATGAGAATGCGCAAAAGAGTATTGCGCATATCCCATAAGTCAGTGTGTCAAAATTCTTTCTTTCTTTTGAATTCATTGTCAATTTTTCTTCAATACCACAGCCGAGCGTGCCGGGATATAGAGTTTCAGCCATTCCTTGTGTTCATCAATGTAGGCCGGATCATAATTGGTGAGGTGCGTCATGGTGTCGTCGGCAAATCCGTTGCCGCCAAACTCCTTGGCATCTGTATTCAGCACCACATCGTATGAACCCGTCGGCACGAGGAATCCGTAGTCCGTGTACGACTTTGTCGGACTGAAGTTGAACACAAACACCAGGTCGCCACGGCGATAGGCCAATATCTGGTCGCCGTCATTGTGCCAAATCTCCACGACGGGGTAGTTCTGTATGTTTTTCTCCATCTTGAGCACCTTCAGCATGGCTTTGTCGAAATCGCCGAGGAAATGGTAGTCAAGTTCGGGATTGTCGACCAAATTCCATTGACGGCGGGCATATTTGTAGCTCCATCCGTTGCCTTCGCGGGGGAAGTCGATCCATTCGGGATGTCCGAACTCATTGCCCATGAAGTTGAGATAACCGCCGTTGATGGTAGATGCCGTCACCAGACGTATCATCTTGTGAAGGGCAATGCCGCGGTACACCGTTTCGTTTTCATCGCCGCGACGGAAATGCCAGTACATATCGGCATCGATCAGACGGAACACAATCGTCTTGTCACCCACCAAAGCCTGGTCATGGCTCTCGCAGTAACTGATGGTACGCTCATCGGCACGCCGGTTGGTGACCTCCCAGAAGATGGAGCTAGGTTTCCATGCCTCGTCGGGAAGCTCCTTGATGGTCTTGATCCAGAAGTCGGGCACGTTCATGGCCATGCGGTAGTCGAACCCATATCCGCCATCCTCAAATTTCGCAGCCAGTCCGGGCATACCGCTCACCTCTTCGGCGATGGTGATGGCATTGGGGTTCACCTGATGGATGAGCAGGTTGGCCAGGGTCAGATAGCAGATGGCATTGTCATCCTGATGGCCGTTGAAGTAGTCGCCATAGTTGCAGAACGCCTCACCGAGTCCGTGACTGTAGTAGAGCATGGAGGTGACACCGTCGAAACGGAAACCGTCGAAATGGAAGTCCTCCAGCCAGTACTTGCAGTTGGACAAAAGGAAATGCATCACCTCGTCCTTGCCGTAGTCGAAGCAAAGGCTGTCCCAAGCGGGATGTTCATGACGGTCGCCGGGATAGAAATACTGGTTGGGGTCGCCGGCCAGATTGCCGAGACCTTCCACCTCGTTCTTCACGGCGTGGCTGTGTACGATATCCATAATGACGGCGATACCATTGGCATGGGCCGTGTCGATAAGGGCCTTCAGTTCCTCAGGCGTACCGAATCGGCTGGAAGCGGCGAAGAAACTGCTCACATGATAGCCGAAGGAGCCATAGTAGGGGTGCTCCTGTATGGCCATGATCTGTATACAGTTGTAGCCGTCCTTGACGATGCGTGGAAGCACATTCTCGCGGAACTCGTTGTAGGTGCCCACCTTCTCGGCATCCTGCGACATACCGATGTGACACTCGTAAATCAAGAGCGGTGACTTGTTGGGGCGGAAGGTCTTTTTCTTCCATTCATAGGGTTTCTCCGGCTGCCATACCTGGGCGGAGAATATCTTGGTCTGTTCGTCCTGCACTACACGCTGGCACCATGCGGGGATGCGCTCGCCGTGGCCGCCGTTCCAGTAGACATGCATCTTGTACAGGTCTCCGTGCTTGATGGCCTTTTCGCTGAGCTTCAGCTCCCAGTTGCCGAAGTCGTCAAGACGTTTGGCGCGGAAGCGTTCCGACTCCGTCCATCCGTTGAAGTCGCCCACGAGATAGATTTCGGTAGCGTTGGGCGCCCACTCGCGGAACACCCATCCGCGCGACAGTTTGTGGAGTCCGTAGTACTTGTGTCCGTTGGCAAAGTCCTTGAGTTTGTTCTTGCCATTAGATGTGAGGCAAGCCAGTTTCCACAAGGCATGGTCGTGACGGCCACGGATGGCCTCTTCATAAGGTTGCAGATAAGCGTCGTTCTTCACAAGTCCCAGGTGTGCGGGGACTCTTTTGGGTTGCGTATTTTGTTTTTTTGTCGCAACTTTTCTTGTTGTAGCCATAATAGAGAAAAGTTTTTTGGTGGGTCCTAAAAGATACTCTTGCGGTAGGACTTGTCCGGCCCCGCCATTTATCTGATACTTGATAGATTGTATTCCCGTCAGTGAACGTCTCAGTCCTCAAACCGCCGGCCGCGCTCGTAGTGTCCGTGCTTGACGACAGCACCGTTGCGGTCTTTCTCCACAAACTTGCCGTCGCGCTTGTCGTCGAGATAGGATCCTTCGAAGCGCGTCCCGTCCTTGGTTTCCTCGATGGCGGCACCGTTGCGCTTGCCATTCTTGTACGTTCCCTTAAATTTATTGCCGTCGGCGTAGTGTATGATGACTTCGCCGTCTACTTTTCCGTTTTTGAACGAGCCTTCAAACACATCGCCGTTTTTCTTGACAAGTTTGCCCTGCCCGTTCTGCACATCGTCCTTCCACTGGCCAACGTACATGTCACCGTTCTTCCAGACCAGCGTACCCTGTCCGTCCTTGCAGCCTTCATTGAAATGTCCGGTATACTTGTCGCCGTTGGAGTACTTGAATATTCCCTCGCCGGTACGCTCACCGGCCAGGTAATTGCCTTCATAAATATCGCCGTTCTGGAACTTGTAGATACCGTTGCCGTTCTGTATGTCGTCCTTCCAGTCGCCCGTGTAGACGTCGCCGTCGGCATAGCGGTTTGTACCGCGACCGGACCGCTGGTTGCCCAGCCACATACCGTCATAGGTTGTCCCGTCGCCCCAGTCGAAGAAGCCCTTGCCACTTTTCTGGTCGTCCTTCCAGTTGCCGGTATAGTAGGCGCCGCCGGCAAACGTGTAGACGCCCTTGCCCTGGCGTTTGTCCTGAAACCAGTTGCCGTCGTACTTGTCGCCGTTGTAGTAGTACATCACGCCATGGCCCTGCTGATAGTCGCGAAACCAGAGTCCAACATACTTGTTGTTGTTCATGAAATAGTAGGTGCCATAGCCGTGCTGCTGGTCCTGAAACCATTCGCCCTCGTACTTCTCGCCGTCAGAGAAGGTGTAGACACCTTGTCCCTGCCGTTTGCCCTTGACATACTCGCCCTCGTACGTATCACCGTTCTTATATACGGTGTTGCCCTTGCCATGCGGCTTTCCGCCTTGCATTTCACCTTTGTAGAGTCCTCCGTCGCGTGTCGTACACGAGCCGAGGGATATTTTCTGTGCAAAGAGGCCCGTAGAAGCGAGCATCAGCAATAATGTCAGTATATGTCTTTTCACTTGTCGTTCTTTTTGGAAGCAGACAGACTTATCGGGAGATTACCGCCAATAAGACCTGCAATATATGGCCAAAGATAGATAATTTGGGCGAAACCGCAAAATGTATTTAGGTTTTTTATAACAAGACAGACCTGCCACCTGCCCTATTCGGGTCAAGCAGCAGGCCTGCCAACAGACAATGAATGATGGAGCGACGATCGTTCACATTCCTCCCTACTCCATCACGAATGTCAGCGTACCTCCGCGAAGGAGTTCCTCATGGGCGAAAGAAGTGCCGCGCAGCTTCTTGCCGTTGAGCAGGATGCGCTTCACTGCATATTTTCCGGGCTGATACCCTTGGCTTTCGACGACAAAATCCTTGCCGGAAGGCAGATGGACTGTAATGCGCGGAAAGAGGGGGACGGCCGTCTCGTACCGGCAGCTGACCGGATTGAGCGGATAGAAGCCCATGGCATTGAGTACATACCAGGCCGACATCTGTCCGCAATCCTCATTGCCGCACAGACCGGCAGGACTGTCGTTGTACAGACGGGTAAGAATCTCGTGCACATAGCGCCGGGTCTTGTTGGGCTGACCGACGACATTGTAGAGATAGGCCACATGATGGCTCGGCTCGTTGCCCTGCGCATACTGTCCGATCATACCGGTACTGAAAAGAGGCAGTTTGGAGTTTTCCAGCGGCCCAACCTCAAAGAGGCTGTCGAGCTTGGCAGCGAAACGTTTTTTCCCCACCAGTGCGACAAGTCCTTCGGGATCATGCTGCACTGACCACATATAGTGCCACGCATTGCTCTCGCAGATGTGCGGTGTGTACTCGTCGGGAGAGAATGCCGGCTGGAACTGTCCCTTGGAGTCGCGGGGCTGCATGAAGGTCGACGCCGGATTGTACACATTGCGCCAGTTGCCTGCGCGCTGTGCAAAAGCGAGATAGGTATCATGGTGTCCCAGACGCAGGGCAAGGGCCGCGATACAGGCGTCGTCATAGGCGTACTCGAGTGTACGGGAGAGCGACCAGTCGTCGCCGAGGGTCGGCTCCTTGACATCGTAGGGCACATAGCCCAACTGCTTGTACAGGCCTATGCCACGGTAACTGTCAAGGTTGGCCGTAGCGACACACTGCCGGAGGGCCTCCTCCGCATCAATACCGGGAATGCCCTTGAGTATGGCTTCGGCGATAACACTGGCTGCATGGTATCCGATCATCATATCGGTCTCCGACGACCACATGTTCCACACGGGCAACCGGCCGTTCTCGCGTCCGAAAGCCAAGATAGACTGTACCATATCGCCGGCACGGTCTGGATCGATGATGGTGTACAGGGGATGGGCAGCACGGTAGGTGTCCCACAAGGAGAACGTACCGTAGTTTTTCCATCCTTTCGCACGGTGTACCTGCCGGTCGGCCCCGAGATAACTGCCGTCGACATCACAACTGAGCGTAGGGGCAACCATGGCGTGGTACAAGGCGGTATAGAAGGTGGTACGCTCGGCTTTGCTGCCGCCTTCCACCTCAATAGCGCCCAAGGCCTTGTTCCATGCGGTTTCGGTCTCAGCGAGATAGCGGTCGAAATCGTCGGTAGGCGCCTCCGCAGCCAGATTTTTTGCGGCTCCCTCAAGTGATGTGGGTGAAAGGGCCGTAGATACGACAAGGGTGCGCGACCCGCCGTCCCTAAACGTCAGATGGGCGACATAGCCTACGCCAGTTGCTTTCTCGCCAAGCGGTACGGTGTCAAGGCGCATCCCGCTGATAGGATGCGAGAAACGGGTGCGGAACCACACTCGCTGGTCGCGCGCCCAACCGTCGGAGAAGCGGTAGCCCTCTATGGTATGTGCATCCACCTGACGGATGTCGGTAGCAACGGTCGCATCCCAGTTCATGGCCTTGGCCAGATTGAGGATAACCTCACGCTGGCGGCCGTTGTCGGGAAAGGTGTAGCGCTGTATGCCGCAACGCGGCGTGGCGGTGAGTTCCACCCGGATATCATAGTCGGCAAGGCGCACGTCATAATATCCGGCGTGTACATGTTCCTCGGCATGGTCGAAACGGGAATACACGCCCAAAGGCGCTTCCGCCTCACGCACGGGAAGCGTGACCGGCAGAAAAGAGACATCGTAAAGGTCGCCGGCACCCGTACCACACAGATGGGTATGGCTGAATCCCGCGATAGTGCTGTCGGGATAGAAATATCCGGCTATACGGTCCCAGCCGGGCAGTCCGTTGTCCGGACTCAACTGCACCATTCCGAAAGGAGCCTGTGCTCCGGGATAGGTATTGCCGGTATAGTCGGTACCGATCAGCGGATTGACCGTGTGGGCATAGTCTTGGATTTGGGCATAGCCCATCAAGGCCACACCGAAAAGCATAACGGAGGCAAAGATTGTTTTTTTCATTTCTCAAAAGGTATTCTAAAAAAGGCCCGCCGCGAAAGTGTGCCCCACATCGGGGATCGGCTTTCGGGACGGGCCGTATATTTCAGTCTGACGGGAGAGTCAGTCTGACGGAAAATGCCAGAAAGGTTGTTCCGCGTCAAGCGTGCGGGAATATTTCATCAACGCTTAGTCGAGCTGAAGGCTCTTCTTGATGGCGGCGACCTTCTCGCTGCCTTCCTTGTCGCAACGCTCGTAGCATCCGGCACACTTCATGGTACCCTTCACCTCGATATAGAACTTTATCTTCGGTTCTGTACCTGAAGGACGTACGCTGACCTTGGAGCCGTCTTCGCAGAACCACTGCAGTACGTTGCTGGTAGTGGGCATGTCAAGATGGGTGACTTGGCCTTCGGCATCACGCTGCTCGAGTGTAGAATAGTCTTTCCAGAGCACAACCTTGCTGCCGCCGAGCTCCTTGGGAGGATTATTGCGGAAATTCTCCATCATAGCCTTGATCTCGTCGGCGCCGGTCTTTCCGGGACGTACCACATTGACCGTAAACTCCTTGGAGAATCCGTACTCGAGATATACGTCCATCAGAAGATCGTAGAGCGTCTTGCCTTGATCCTTGGCGTAAGCGCAGATTTCTGCCAACAGGGAGCAGGCAGACACGGCGTCCTTGTCGCGCACGAAATCCTCTGCGAGGAATCCGTAGCTCTCCTCGCCGCCGCCGATATACTGCTGCTTGCCTTCGGAGAGGGCGATCTCGCGTGCGATCCACTTGAATCCGGTATAGCAGTCGCGCATCTCGATGTGCTGCTTCTCGGCGATTTTGCGTATCACCTCAGTCGTAACGATCGTCTTGACGATGAAGTCAGTGGGCTGCATCTTGCCGGTCTTGATGCGATTGGTGATGATATAGTAGAGGAAGATGAGGCAGGTCTGGTTGCCGTTGATGAGGATCCACTCGCCTTTGTCGTTCTTGCAGGCCATGCCCACACGGTCGGCATCGGGGTCGCTGGCCATCACGATATCAGCATCCAGTTCCTTGGCGTCACGGAGAGCCAAAGTGAGGGCTTCGCCATTCTCGGGATTGGGACTCTTGACTGTGGGGAAATCGCCGCTCTTGACCATCTGCTCCTTTACGCAGTGTACATTTTCGAATCCCCATACCTTCAGGCTACGGGGAATCATGACCATACCTGTGCCGTGGAGAGGTGTATAGACGATCTTGAGGTCTTTCTGGCGCTTGATGACTTCGGGGTCGATGGAGATGGTGTGTACCTGCTCGAGGTATACCTTGTCGATCTCCTCGCCGATAATCTCGATAAGGTCCTTGTTGCCCTCGAACTTGACGTCTTCCACTTTCACCTTGTTAACCTCAGCGATAATGCCGACATCATGGGGAGAAAGCACCTGTGCGCCGTCCTCCCAATAAGCCTTGTAGCCGTTGTACTCACGGGGATTGTGCGAAGCGGTGATGTTGACACCGGCCTGGCAGCCGAGATGACGGATGGCAAACGAGCACTCGGGGGTAGGACGCATATCGTCGAAGAGATAAGCCTTGATGCCGTTGGCCGAGAAGATGTCGGCTACCGTTTCGGCGAAAAGACGGCTGTTGTTGCGGCAGTCGTGGCAAACGACAACGGAGATCTGCTCACGGTCGGCGAAGTTCTTCTTCAGATAGTTGGCAAATCCTTGTGTGGCCGTACCTACGGTGTAGATGTTCATGCGGTTGGAACCGGCACCCATGATGCCGCGCAGTCCGCCTGTACCGAACTCAAGGTCTTTGTAGAAACTGTCTATCAGTTCGGTCTTGTCGTCATTGTCGACCATGGCCTGCACTGCTTTTTCCGTGGCCTCATCGAAGGAAGGTGTCATCCATTGTTTTGCCTTTGCCTCACACTGGGCAATGAGCACATCGTTGTTTTCCATAATTATTTTTTTATATTATTGATTGTCGGTTTTGGTATGCACAAAGATATACATTTTATCTTGCCAAGGCAACTAATTCCGTCTTTTTTATAAAATTTAGTAATTTGCCCGTCGCGAAATTGTACAAGGGCCTTGTACGAACACTACAAAGCCTTTGTACTGACACTACAAGGCCTTTGTACTGACGCTACAAGGCCTTTGTACTGACGCTACAAGGCCTTTGTAGCAACCGTACAAGGCCCTTGTAATATTACGGAAAGGGAACGGTTTCAGACTATTCCGCCGCAGATTAGTCTGACAATGGCGACAAAAAGACAAATGTTACAGATGGCGCGCTATGGCAAGCCGCATAAAAAAGGTATCAAGACCCTCTCTTGATACCTGTATTTTGACATTATATTTAGGCGTATTCCAAACCTTTTAGAACCCACTCTTACATAGATCCGGGCGATGTCCATTCCGCTGCAGACACATACCCGACCTTGTCTTCCGGAGTTATCTCCCGCAATATGCGGCACGGATTGCCGGCAGCGATGACCCCTGACGGTATGTCGCGAGTGACGACACTGCCGGCTCCGATAATGGTGTCGTCGCCGATGGTGACACCGGGCACCACCGTCACATTGCCGCAGAGCCACGCCCTTTTGCCAATAGTGATGGGCTTGGGTATCAGTCCGCCGGCTGCACGCTCTTCGGCATCCGTGGTATGGTTGCCCGAGAAAAGTCCCACATTGGGACCGATGAGCACATGGTCTCCGATGGTCACCTGTCCGCAGTCAAGTATGACGCATCCAAAATTGATGTACACGTCACGTCCTATTGTGATATTTTTGCCAAACTCACAACGAAAATCCGGCTCTATCCACACGTTCTCTCCCACCGACCGGAATAGTCGCCGCATGATATCGTTGCGCTGTTCCACCTCATCATCAGCCAAACTGTTGTAGGCACGAAAAAGTTTCTTGGCCTCTACTCTCCTATTGAACAGATCCCGGTCGAAATCATTGTACACTTCGCCGGCCTGCATTTTTTCCCATTCTGTCTTTGACATTCCGCTTACCATAACTTGTTTATGGCTTGTTCTAAAAATTCCACGCATTATCAAATTCTATTTTGACAGGTATGCTCTTTGTGTCTTTTGGTTTTTATCCGGCATCTTTTTCGCCCTTCTTCAGTCGCATAGCCCGCTATGCTCC
>CAVHOL010000037.1:0-27400 GCA_963637655.1 bacterium
TTGCAGCTGCCCAAAGACGTACCTTGCCGGTTGTGGCAGTGGTGAACGCCTTGCAAGATACGCGGTAGTAGCCACTGCGCAGCATGTTGCTGCTCTCGAGCGTCTGGGTAAGATAGCCATCGGCACCGTGGATATTGGCGGTCCAGTCGGCACCATATGCGCACTGGCGGTTCTTCTCGGCTGTGATTGTTTCGCCGGTAATCGGGTCTGTTGTTACGTCATTTTCTGTGTATCCGTTGCCAAGATAGTAGGTATCTGTTGTGTTACTAGGTTTTTTCACAGCGGATGTGGACCATGAGAGAGAACCATCCTGGTTTGCGCCGGTCTTCCAGTACGAGCATGCGTTGTTGTTGCGGGCGAAGTCGAAGTCGTACATCAGGAACGTGGCGTTCACGGCCTTGGCGTTGGCTGTCTCGGCACTCTGGAATGCCTTCTTGCGCTCGTCCTCGGTGACGATGATCCACTCGCTGTAGTTGGCTGAGTCATCGTCGATGGACGTGAGGCTTGTAACGATGTCGTCTTCAGCGCTGGCCATATAGTAGGTCTTGTTGTAGAAAGAAGAACCGGCGTTTTTGGTCGGAGTGAAGGTCAGTCGGTAAATTTTCGGCCCGTCGGTTGTTACGTTGTTTGCAGTGATTTGGCGGTTTTTGCCGTCATCGGAAGGGCGGTCGGTGAAGTAGTTGAGTTTGTCGTGTACGGAAGACACTCCATCCATGATGGCAAGGTATCCGTTGGAGGTAGATCCTTGTCCCTTCACCTGCGACTGCAGGATGATCTTGTTGCTGGAATAAGTGAGTGTGAACGGCGTACCCTCGTAGGTGGTAACGGCCTGCGTACCCCAGCGACCACCGTTGCCGAGGAATTTCTTTGCGCCTACATTATAGAGATAGACAATCTTGTTGTTGGCCTCGGAAGGTGTGGAGCCGGTCCAATCGGCGGCCTGGACACAGACGCCCTGTGCCCCGAAAAAGAGTCCCAAAATAGCCGAAGCTACAGTCTTGAGAGTAAATCTTTTCATCATAAATACAGATTGAATTGTTACGTATGTTTTGTGTATATCGTTTCTTGATCTTTGCGCATTTTTGCGCATTTTCTTGGGTGGCAACACCTTGCCAAAAGTTTAGTGACTGCAAAGGTAGATAAAATAGCGGAAATACGGCGGATAAATGCACGACAATTTTCGGAACATGTTGTCACATTTCGGGCGATAGAACGGGGGAAAAGGAGGATAGAAATGTTACATGGGGACAAAAATCGCCGATTTCATCGGGGGAAATGAGGTATAATGGGGGAACGGATGAAATGGTCGGAGTTGGGATGAACACATGATGGAGAGGGACGATATACCACGAATTTTGCAAATCGCACGAATAATCAGAATGATCGCAATTCACAGTGGAAATTGTAGTAGGTGCGGTGTCTCACCGCACAGCAAGGGGGATTTGCACGATGATGACATTGGCAAAAAAATATCGATGGACGAACAATATAATGTTTGCAAACAGTATTGTGGGCAAACAACAATGTTGCACCATGTTTCCCTGGTTGTTGTTTGTGGTGACCTTACAGGCCACCCGTCCTCCCCATCATGTGAACCCAGGGTGACGCTACGCGGCTATCACCGCTCCGCTTACCCTGGGCTACGGTCGTTACGCCCCTGCAGGGCTGGGATGTGCAATGCCTCGCATCCGACATTCATTATACTGGGATGTGCAATGACTCGCATCCGACATTCATTATACTGTGATTTCCGTCCTAAAAACGTCGCGCGACATTTGCACGATGATTTTATAATTAGTATTTTTGCAAAAAGTTATTCTGAAAATACTAAATACAAAAAGCATGGAGTTCATAGACAGAATCAACGAGCAAGAACGGCTGATGGACGCATTGCAGTCGGAACATGCGGTGTTTATCGTCCTGTATGGCCGACGGCGACTGGGCAAGTCAACGCTGATACGGAAAATACAAGGCGACCACGACATATATTTTGAAGCAAGCCTTGCGGAAAAGGCCACACAGATAAATATGCTGGCACGGACAATCGCGGCCAAGATAGAGCGTTTCGACAAACCGATATACCCCGACTGGGAGGATATCATTCTCGCATTCGACAGACAGTGTGAGTACAATGCGACACTTGTACTTGACGAGTTTCCCTTTTTGGTCTACAAGGACGCATCGCTTCCGTCGACCCTGCAACGGATACTCGACCGCCGTATCGCCGGCGGCGAGGGACTGCGCTGCAACATCATCATCTGCGGCTCGTCGCAACGCATGATGCAGAAGCTCATGAAAGGTTCGGAACCGCTCTACGGGCGTGCCGACGAGGAATTCTGTCTGCGCCCCATAAGGGTTCCCCACTGGTACAGGGAGACGGGACTGAGTGCAAAGACAACCATTGAGGAATATAGCATATGGGGCGGCGTACCACAATACTGGAAGTATCGGGAAAAGAGCAGAAACATGAAGGATGCAGTCAGAAAACTGCTGCTTTCTGAAACGGGAAACTTATACGAGGAGCCTGGAAAACTGTTTATGGACGATACGTCTGACATTGCGCCCTATTCTTCCATCATGACGGCCATAGGCGAAGGACGGCATAAGTATACGGACATCGCATCGGCAATGGGAAAGAAAAGTTCCGAACTGTCAAAGCCGATGAAAAACCTTATCGAAATGGCCTACCTCAGACGGGAGGTGCCGTTTGGCGAAGACGAGAACAAATCGAAGAAGACACTCTACCAAGTGGACGACCCTTTTTTGAATTTCTACTACAAATTTATCGAGCCCAACAAGTCGGCTATCGCCATGGGCCGCGGAGATTTTGTGGAGAAGTTGATTGCCAAATCATTCAACACCCATGCCGGGGGCATATGGGAGAGACTCTGTCAGATCGCCGTGTCCGGCAACGATATGTTCGGGCACACATGGAAGATGGCAAGCCGTTGGTGGGGAAAGGCGCCTGTCTTCGAAGAGGGCAAAAAGACGCCTATTGACTTTGATGACCTGGAGTTTGACGTGGTGGCGCAAGACTTGCACGACAAGGACACAATACTTGTCGGCGAATGTAAATGGGCAGCGGCCGACTATGCCGACCGCCTGTTGGAAAAATTGAAGACAAAGACTGCAAATGCGCCTTTTGCCAAAGGCAAGCATGTGGTGTATGTCCTGTTTCTCAGAGAACAACCGTTGTCAACGGCAGGTTGCCATATACTGCTTCCTGAAGACGTCATCAAGGCGCTTCCTGAATAAATTCTGTTGATGCAAAGCGGGTTCTGACTGCATGGCAGCAATTCACAGTGGAAATTGTAGTAGGTGCGGTGTCTCACCGCACAGCAAGGGGGATTTGCACGCCAGCCCTGTAGGGGCGACATAGTATAGCGTAGGGGCTTGCCCCTACGTTTTAGGGTTGTGTTTTGACCGTTGCCCCTGTAGGGGGCGCATAATTCATTCGCATTCAATTTAATTATGCGCCCCCTACAGGGGCAATTTGTGTGCAATCGTGTAAACGTAGGGGCGAGCCCCTACGCTATATTATGCCGCCCCTACGGGGCTGGATGGTTGCGGTGGGACACCGCACCTACTTCATTCTCCTTGTTGTGCGGTGGAACACCGCACCTACTACTTTTCTCCTTGTTGTGCGGTGGGACACCGCACCTACTAATATATGCTGCGCTACTCGAGGTAGGTATATCCGTAGAGGCCGGAGCGGTAGTTGGCGAGGAACTCTTTGCCCTCTTCGAGGGTGATGCGGCCTTCCTTGACGCTCTTGGTCACCCATATCTCGAGCTGGCGGACGAGCTTCTTGGGGTTGTACTGCACGTAGTCGAGCACTTCGGCGACGGTCTCGCCGTCGAACACCTGGTCGATATGGTACTCGCCGTCGCTCACGCTGATATGCACGGCATTGGTGTCGCCGAAGAGGTTGTGCATGTCGCCGAGTATCTCCTGGTAGGCGCCGACGAGGAACACGCCGAGGTAGTACGGCTCGTTCTTGCGGAGGGCGTGCACGGGGAGGATATGGGAGTTGGTGTTGCTGGTGACAAAGTTGGCCACCTTGCCGTCGGAGTCGCAGGTGATGTCCTGGAGGGTGGCGCTGCGGGTGGGCCGCTCGTCGAGACGCTGCAGGGGAACGATGGGGAAGAGCTGGTCGATGGCCCAGGAGTCGGGCAGCGACTGGAAGAGCGAGAAATTGCAGAAGTACTTGTCGGCGAGGAGCTTGTCGAGGTTGAGCAGCTCCTCGGGCGTGTGCTTGAGGTGCTTGGAGAGCATGTGTATCTCGCGGCACACGCTCCAGTACATCTTCTCGATCTCGGCGCGGTTTTTGAGGTCGAGTATGCCGTGGGCGAACAGTTCGAGGGCCTCCTCGCGTATCTGCACGGCGTCGTGCCAGTCTTCGAGCATGGTGCGGGAGTTGAGGTTGTCCCAGATTTCATAGAGATCCTTGACGAGCTGGTGGCTGTTCTCGTCGGGCTCGTACTCCTCGGGCATCTCGGGCAGCGAGGCGGTCTCAAGCACATCGATGACGAGCACGGAGTGGTGGGCGGCGAGGGAGCGTCCGCTCTCGGTGATGATGTTGGGATGCGGCAGGCCGTTCTTGTCGGCCGCGTCGACAAAGGTGTAGATACAGTCGTTGACGTACTCCTGTATGGAGTAGTTGACCGAGCTTTCGGAGCTCGACGAGCGCGTGCCGTCGTAGTCGACGCCAAGTCCGCCGCCGCAGTCTACGAAATCGATATTGTAGCCCATGCGGTGGAGCTGTATGTAGAACTGTGAGGCTTCTCTCAGGGCTGTCTGTATGCGGCGGATCTTGGTGACCTGGCTGCCGATATGGAAGTGGATGAGCCGCAGACAGTCGCGCATGTCGTACTTCTCGAGGGCGTCGAGGGCGTCGAGCAGCTCGCCGCTGGTCAGACCGAACTTGGAGGCGTCGCCGCCGCTCTCCTGCCACTTGCCGCTGCCGGAGGAGGCGAGCTTGATGCGGATGCCGAGGTAGGGCTTGACGCCGAGCTTGCGGGCGATGCGGGCGATCAGCTCCAGCTCGTTGAGCTTCTCGATGACGATGAAGATACGCTTGCCCATCTTCTGCGCCAGAAGCGCCAGCTCGATGTACGACTGGTCCTTGTATCCGTTGCAGATGATGATGGAGTCGCTCTGGCACTGCACGGCGATGACGGCATGCAGCTCTGGCTTGGATCCGGCCTCGAGACCGAGGTTGAACTTGCGGCCGTGGGAGATCATCTCCTCGACGACGGGCTGCATCTGGTTGACCTTGATGGGGTAGACGATGAAGTTGTCGGCCTTGTATCCGTACTCCTCGGAGGCTTTCTGGAAGCAGCTGGCCGTCTTCTCGATACGGTTGTCGAGAATGTCGGGGAAGCGGAGGAGAACAGGCGAGGAGACATCGCGCAGGGCGAGCTCGTCCATGACGTCGCGCAGGTCGATCTGCGTGTTGTCCTTGCAGGGGGAGACGTACATGTCGCCCTTGTCGTTGACTCCGAAGTAGGAGGTGCCCCAACCGTTGATGTTGTACAGCTCCTTGGCGTCTTCAATGGTCCATTTCTTCATTTCGTTTTGCGTAGTATTGTGGTTGTTCGGGTTTGACAGGGGACAATTTTTGCCCATTTCATCGGGGGTGGAGTTCGTTTACCACGGAATTGCGGTTTTTATTGAACCACGAATATTACGAATTACACGAATCAGATTTGCACATCTGTATTCGTCAGATTCGTCGGATTCGTGGTTCGTTTACCACGGAATCGCGGTTTTTATTGAACCACGAATTTTACGAATTACACGAATCAGATTTGCACATCTATATTCGTCAGATTCGTTGGATTCGTGGTTCACCGGTCCGTTTGCTGTGCGGTGAGACACCGCACCTACTACAGATTTGTGGTTCGCGCTTCCACAGTAGTTGTGGTTCACCCTTTCACGGTCTTTGTGGTTGGCCCCGCCTCGAGCATCGTCTCGATGCCGGCGACGGTGTCGGCGATCTTTTGCCGCGTGTCGAGCACGCAGATGTCGGCCGTGCAGCGGGCGCGGAGGTATACGGGTTCGCGCTGGCGCAGGTGCTCGGCGACAAAGGCGCGCACCTCGTCGTCGGTCTTGCCCAGGAGCAGGGGGCGCACGGTGTGTCCCATCTGCAGGTGGGCGTAGAGCACGTCGGGCGTGGCGCGGAGGTAGACCGTGTCGGCCTGGCGGCACATGTAGTCCATATTGTCGAAGAAGCAGGGCGTGCCTCCGCCGCTGCTGATGACCACATCCTCAAACTCGGCGACCTCGTGGAGCATGGCACGCTCGACGAGCCGGAAACCCTCCTCGCCGCGGCTATCGAAGATATCCTTGATGGTGCAGTGCATACGGTTCTCGATATAGCGGTCGAGATCGTAGAAGTCAAGACCGAGGTCGCGGGCCAAAGCCCGTCCGATGGTGGTCTTGCCGGCACCCATATAGCCGATGACGATGATGCGGCGCATGGCGGTCTACGACTTGCGGCGCGCGGTGCGCGTCTTCTTGGGTGCGGGTGCGGTGTTGACGATCTCCATGCACTTCTCGTAGGTGAGGTCGGCGGCCGTGGCGTGGAGCTCCTTGGGCAGACGGTAGTTCTTGCCGTCGTAGGCGATATAGGGTCCGTAGCGGCCGTTGAGCACCTCGAGCTTGGCGTCCTCGGGGAAGGACTTGATATGGCGCTGGGCCTCCTGCTGGCGTTTCTGCAGGATGAGCTGTATGGCGTGATCGAGGGTGACGGTCATGGGGTCGTCGTCCTTAGCAAGCGACACGTACTTCTTGTCGTGCTGCACATAGGGCCCGAAGCGGCCGGCACCGATGACCACCGGCGTGCCCTCAAACTCGCCCACGGTGCGGGGCAGGCGGAACATCTCGAGGGCCTCGTCGAGCGTGATGGTCTCCATGCTCTTGTCGGCGGGGATATGGGCGAAGCGCGGACGCTCGTCGCCGCCGGCCTCGCCGATCTGTACGACAGGGCCGTAGCGGCCGATCTTGACGAACACGGGCTGGCCGCTGGCAGGATCGACACCGAGCTGGCGCTCGCCGGCCTTGTGCTCGGAGCGGGCGTTCATCACCTTCTCGACATTGGGTTCGAAGGCGGCGTCGAAGCTGTGCATCATGTCGGTCCACTGCTCCTCGCCCTCGGAGATGCGGTCGAACTGCTGCTCGACGGTGGCCGTGAAGTTGTAGTCCATGATCTCGGGGAAATTCTCGATGAGGAAGTCGTTGACCACGATGCCGATGTCGGTAGGCAGGAGCTTGCCCTTCTCGTTGCCCGTGGTCTCGGTCTTGCGCAGGGTAGTGATCTGCTTGCCGCGGAGCACGTCGACGGTGTAGGGGCGTTCCTCGCCCTTCTTGTCGCCCTTCTGCACATACTCGCGCTGCTGTATGGTACTGATGATGGTGGCGAAGGTAGAAGGGCGTCCGATGCCGAGCTCCTCGAGCTTCTTCACAAGGCTGGCCTCGGTGTAGCGGGCCGGACCCTTCGAGTAGCGCTCGGTGACGCTGATCTCGCGGCGCTGCAGCACATCGCCCTCTGCCATGGCGGGCAGGCGGTGGGAGAAGGGGGAGGCGGCATCGTCGTCGTCATCGGCCGATTCACGATAGACCTTCAGAAAGCCGTCGAACTTGACCACTTCGCCCTGGGCGACGAACTTCTCGCCGTGAAGTCCCTCCTTGGTGCTGTCGTTCTGTATGTCGACAGATACCGTGGTCTTCTCGATCTGCGCATCGGCCATCTGGCAGGCGATGGTACGCTTCCAGATCAGGTCGTAGAGGCGGCGCTCCTGCGAGGTGCCCTCGATGGCCGTGTTGCTCATGTAGGTGGGGCGGATGGCCTCGTGGGCTTCCTGTGCGCCCTTGGAGTGGGTATGGTAGGTGCGGGGACTGCTGTACTCCTCGCCGTAGAGCCGGGCGATCTCCTCCTTGGCGGCGCCGATGCAGAGTTTCGACAGGTTGACACTGTCGGTACGCATGTAGGTGATAAGTCCGCTCTCGTAGAGCCGCTGGGCGACCATCATGGTCTGCGAAACGGTGAAGCCGAGCTTGCGGGCGGCCTCCTGCTGGAGGGAAGATGTAGTAAAGGGGGCTGCGGGCGACCGCTTGGTGGGGTTTTTCGTGACTTCGCCCACAGTGAAGGTGGCAGCGGTGCAGGCTTCAAGGAAGGCGACGGCCTCGTCGTGGGTGGAGAAGCGGCGGTCGAGATCGGCCTTCACCTCAGAGGCTGAACCGTCGGCGTTGGTCACGCCGAAGAGGGCGGACACGCGGTAGTAGGGTTCGCTCTTGAACTGCTGTATCTCGCGCTCGCGCTCTACGATGAGCCGCACAGCCACGCTCTGCACGCGTCCGGCAGAGAGTCCGGGCTTGACCTTGCGCCAGAGTACGGGCGACACCTTGAAACCGACAAGGCGGTCGAGCACGCGGCGTGCCTGCTGGGCATTGACAAGGTTCATGTCGACATGGCGGGGATGCTCGATGGCCGCGAGTATGGCGGGCTTGGTGATCTCGTGGAACACGATACGGTTGGTCGACGCCTCATCGAGACCGAGCACCTCGCACAGGTGCCACGAGATAGCCTCTCCCTCGCGGTCCTCATCGGAAGCGAGCCACACCTTCTTGGTGGCCTTCGCGCACTCGCGAAGTTTCTTGACGATATCGGCCTTGTCCTTGGGGATGACGTAGTCGGGCTGGAGCGTCTTCTCATCGAGGCTCAGTTCCTTCTTCTTCAGGTCGCGTATATGTCCGTAGGACGACATCACCTTGTAGTCGGATCCTAAAAATTTCTCTATGGTCTTGGCCTTTGCGGGGCTCTCGACGATGACTAAATTGTCTTGCATGCCTTGTCTTGTATACTTGGTCTGTCTGGTTTCTGGCGTGTTCTGGAGTTGACACGCATTATCAATAAGGGGACATTTCTTGCGGCCGCAGGCGACGGACGCCGCCGGGCTATGCAGATCCTGCCCCTCTCTTTTCGCGGCGCAAAAGTAAGCATTTCTTTTTTCATACATTATTATATAGTATGCATTTTCCATTTTTTTACAGATTTTTTGGTTTGTTACCAATAGTAAAAGCGAATGGAAGGCATGCAGGAAATGTAGTAGGTGCGGTGTCTCACCGCACAGCAGCAAGAATATGCGGAGTAGATTTCGGGTAGAAGAAAATGACATGCGTTCCTCCTTGCTGTGCGGTGGGACACCGCACCTCCTACAGTTTGGCTGGGCAACGGTAAAAAAACAAAAAATCCAAACTTGCGTTCGGGATATTCGTAATGACCGCAAAAGGATTTGGGAAAATTTGTGTACTTTTGCAATCTAATCCACAACTGATGAAAGATATCTGCTGCATCGGGCACATCACCAAAGACAAGATTGTGACCCCACGCAAAACCACTTATATGGCAGGCGGCACATCGTTCTACTTCGCCTACGCTATCAACAGTCTGCCCCACAACGTACCGTTCGAACTGATCACCAAACTCGGTGCCGACGACATGAAGGTCGTCGACGACATGCGCACGGCCGGCATCGACGTGACCACCTACCCCAGCCAGAACAGCGTGTTCTTCGAAAACAAGTACGGGGAGAACCAGAACGACCGCACGCAGCGCGTGCTCGCCAAGGCCGACCCGTTTGTGGTAGACGAGCTGCGCGACGTGGAGGCCCGCGTGTTCCACCTCGGGTCGCTGCTGAGCGACGACTTCTCGCCCGAGCTCATCAAGTACCTGTCGACCAAGGGTCTCATCTCCATCGATGCGCAGGGCTATCTGCGCGAAGTGCGCGGCGAGGACGTGCACCCCATAGACTGGGCCGGCAAGCGCGAGATACTCGCCTGCACCGACATCATCAAGGTCAACGAGAAGGAGATGGAGGTCATCACGGGCGAGAAAGACCCGCGCGCCGCCGCCCGACAATTGGCAGCCTGGGGCGTGAAGGAGTCGCTCGTGACGCTGGGCAGCTACGGATCGATCATCTACGCCGAAGGCCAGTTCCACGAGATACCCGCCTACCCTCCCCACGAGATCGTCGACGCCACCGGCTGCGGCGACACCTACTCCGCCGGCTACCTGTGGTGCCGGGCACAAGGGGCCGGATACGACGAGGCCGGACGCTTCGCCGCCGCCATGTGCACGCTCAAGCTTGAGCACAACGGGCCGTTTGACCGGACGGAGGCCGAGGTGCTCGATATTGTAGGGGGAGAATGAGGACAAGGCCCCGTAGGGGACGGGCAAAAGTTTTGTGCGGCCAAGCCCCACATAGAGCACGAGCAATCGTCACAACAAGCCCAGCCCCGTAGGGGCGACATAATATAGGATAGGGCCTTGGCCCTATCTCAAACGGGTATCACAAACGTTGCCCCTGTAGGGGGCGCATAATTAAACCAATTGACGGGATTGAATTATGCACCCCCTACAGGGGCAAATTGTTGGTGCAAACGTGATGGTAGGGGTGAACCCCTACCCTATATTATGTCGCCCCTACGGGGCTTGTCGTGTAAATCCATTATATACTAACCCATTGCGGGCCTATGCCAGGACATTCTACCGCCCTAACCACGCCTCGGGATTGAGCTTGTCCTGTATGCGGCGCAGCTGGAATTGGAGGATATGGTCGGGGCCGACGGCGCCGAGCGTCTGGCGGGTCGACACCTTTTGTCCGCGGTGTACGGAGACGCTGCTGAGGTTGCAGTACACGGAGATGTACACGCCGTGGCGTACCATGACGACCATCGTGCCGCCGAACCCGAAGACGGCGCTCACCTCGCCGTCGTAGATGCTGCGGGCCTGGCAGCCGGCCGATCCGAGGATATTGATGCCCTTGTTGTCGATGGTGACGCCGCGCAGGCCCTCCACATTGTTCTGTCCGAAATGGCTGACAATGCGGTACGACCCGGTGATGGGCATGGGCAGACGGCCGCGGTTGGCCTCGAAACCGTTGCTCATCATGCGGTCGACGCTGCTGACGGTGCTGGCCGTCTCCGCGTCGCGCTTGGCCTCGGCGATCTCCTTCTTGCTGCGGGCCTCGTCGGCACGGGCCTTGCGCTCGGCGGCGGCACGCTCGGCCTCGGCCTCGCGGGCGGCCTGCTCGGCACGGGCTTTCGCCTCGGCATCGCTGCGGGCGGCAGCGGCACGCGCTTCGGCGCGCATCTGCTCCTCCTTGCGGCGGGCCTCGGCTATGCGCCGCTCGTTCTCGCGGGCAGCCGCCTCGGCCTCGGCCTTCTTGCGGGCCAGTTCGGCGGCGCGGCGCTCGGCAGCCTTGCGCTCGGCCTCAGCCTTGCGGCGGGCCTCAGCCTCGGCACGGGCACGCACGCGGGCGGCCTCCTCGGCGATGAGCTTGTCGATCTGCGCATTGAGCGCGGCACTCTCGCGGCGGCGCTGGTCGATGACCTGCTGGATGGTGCGCTGCTGGTTCTGGAGCGTGGCCACCACCTTCTTCTGCTCGTCCTGCTGGCCCTGGAGTGCATCGCGCTCACGCTGTCCGCGGGAGAGGAGCACGTTCTTTTGTCCCTTGACGGTCTGCAGCTGGCGGTGCTTGTCGTTGACCTGCTCCTGCTTGGACCGCACGGCATCGCCCTGCGCCCGCTGGAAGGCGGCATACTCGCGCACGAACCGCAGACGGCGGAACATCTGGGCGAAGTTCTTGGCCGAAAGGATAAACATCAGCCGGTCCTGAAAGGTATGCTGGCGGGTGAGGTAGCGCATCGACTTGACGTACTTGGCCTTGCGCTCGGCGAGCTGCTGCTCAAGGGTGCGGAGCTGGGCGTTGAGCAGGTCGAGGTTGCCCTCGATATGGGTGATGTCGTCTTGTATGCCGTCGATATTCTTCTGGTGGCGGTCGATCTCACTGTTGATGGTCATGAGATTCTTGAGCCGCTCGGCCACGGCCGCACGGTTGGCCTTGAGCGCCTGTTCCTGCTGGCGGATCTGCTTCTGCAGTTTGGAGCGCTGGTCTTGCAGTCCGCGTATCGACTCGTTGGTATAGGCGGGCGTGTTCTTGGTGTTCTTTTTCGGTTTTGCCTTGGCAGCGGGCTTTTTCTTTGACGCGGTTGCGGGCTTTTTCGAGGTGGCTGCGGGCTTTTTGTTCGAGGTGGCTGCGGGCTTCTTCTTTGTCGACGAGGCAGTCGTGGCCGTGCCCGCAGTACGCTTTTTCTGCGCATCGCAGACCGGGACGGCCAGCAGGAGCACCATCAAGGCGATGAGGAGTCTTCTCATGTGCGGGGAGGGTTAGAAATTGGTGAGTTTCCGGAGCAGGTCGTCGGCTTCGACACGCTTGTACTTCGACGAGACGGTAGTGGTGGCCTCCCAGGAGTCATCGGTCTTGATATTGTCCATCTCAAGGGTCACCGTAGCCGACTGCGGCGACGAGGTGGCGGTGGTGGTGAAGGTGAAGGACTGGCGGGCCGGAAACTGCTTCGACCCTACGCTGCGGAAGTCGTCGTACTGCCACGAGAGCGACGAGTTGCCGTGGGCCGTGCTGCGGTAGGCGACAATGGCCGAGAGCAGACGGGCGGCGGCGCGGTCGGCCGTCCAGGAGTAGGCCATATTGCCGGCGGAATAGGCGATGGGCACCGTCGCACCGGTGCCGGAGAGGTCGGCGGTGAAGGTTTTGAGGTCAGCCTCTGAGAGATCGTTCTTGCCGGGGAGGAAGAGCTGGTTCCAGAAGAGGGCCTGCAGACTGTAGAAGGTGATGCCGTTCTCCTTGAGGAACGACACCTTGTCGTAGCCTGCCTCGACATATTCCTTGTGCAGGCGGTCGATGAGCAGCACATGGTCGGGGGTGAACTCGAGGCGTCCCACCTCGGTGCCGATGATGGGAAGGAAGAGCTGCAGGCGGATCACCTGGTCGCGGCGCATGGAGAGTTTGCCCGACACCGAGACATTCTTGCCGGAGGTCTGCAGGCGGAACGACATGCCGCCGACGATATTCTTGGTATATACGCGGCCGTCGCTGACCTTCTGCACAAAGGCGAGCGACGTGGCGGCATACGTCTTGTGGGATGCCGTAGCCGAGGTGGTAGCCGAGGTGGTGCCGTCGGTGACGGCCTTCTTGCTGGCGCACGAGGCGAGCAGGGCCAGGGCGGCAACGGGGAGTATACGGAGAAGTCTCATGGTCATTTCTTGTTTTCGATGTATTTGCGTTGACGTATCTTCTTGTTGATCAGGGCCTTGTTGTCGCTGCCGGCATCGAGGGCGAGCTTCCACAGTTCGACGGCCCGGTCGGTATCGCCGCACACGGCGTGTATGTCGCCGCCGTGCTCGAGGATGACGGCGCTCGGCACACTGTCGGTGTCGGCCTCGATAGCCTGGTCGATATACTTGAGGGCGTAGGCGTTGTTGCCGCGCAGGAAGAGTATCCAGGCGTAGGTGTCGAGATAGGTGGCGTTGCCCGGCTCGGCCTTGACCGCCTTCTGGCTCATCTGCTCGGCCTTGTCGAGGTCGCGGCGGTACTCGCTGAGGAAGTAGGCGTAGTTGTTGAGGCACATGACGTTGTCCTCCTTCCACTTGAGGCAGTTGTCATAGGCTTCGAAGGAGGCTGCAATCTGACCCTTGCGGTAGAGTATGTCGCCCATGATGGCGTAGAAGTCGGACACGATGTCGTGGTTGCTCGACGCATTGATCTCCCCCACCCCGCGCTGCAAGGCGTCGAGGGCGCGGTCGTTGTCGTCCTTGTTGTAGTAGGACAGGCCGAGGAAGTAGTAGAAGCGCATGTCTTCGGGCGTGTACTGCACGGCCGACTCGCAGATGGCGATGATGTCGTCCCAGGCGTGCTCGTCCCAAAGCATCATGATCAGTTCGATGCGGGCCTCGGCATTGTCGGGGCTGATGTCGAGCACATCGTAGAAAGCCTGCTTGACGGCGGCGTCGGGCATCTTCTTGAGCTGCATGTAGGCGGCGCGCAGGATGGCCACGTCAGACGAGCGGGCGGGCGATACCATCAGACTGTCGAAGAGGGCGAGCACCTGCGTGCTGTCGCCGCCGGCCTTCTCGTTTTCCTGGATGATCTGCTGCAGGAGCGACAACCGGGTCTTGGCCTCAGCCTTGGGACTGAAGAGGATGCGGTCGCGCAGGGCGACGGCGGCCGAGTCCTGCCCGGTGGAGCGATAATAGTCGTAGAGGGAGTTTTGGGCAAACTCGTTGTTGGGGTCGTCGGCAAGAGCGTCGGTGAAGTAGGTATATGCCTCGCTGCTGCGGTCGTGCTGCACAAGCCAGTTGCCGAGCATCACCTTGTAGGCCGGTTCGTTGGGATGGATGTCGACCAGACGGCGGAGCGCCTCGCAGGCCTTCTCCTTCTCGCCCATCGACTCGTAGACGCTCATGCGCGTGATGGCCAGTTCGTCGTTGGCTCCGTCGACCTGCTCCATGCGGTCAAGCGTGGAGAGCCACTTGGTGTAGTCCTTCTTGGCCCGGTAGAGCTGGCAGAGTATGCTGAGCACGTCGCTGCGGTCGCGGTGGTGGGCGTAGAGGTTCTCGTAGGCATCGATGGCCTTGTCGTAGTTCTTGGTTCCGATATAGTACTGGGCCACACGCTCCTGATAGGTATCGTTGCCGGGCGAGAGCGAGGCAGCCCGCTCCAGTGAGAGCAGGGCCGTGGAGTCGCGGTCCATCTCAGAGTAGTAGGCGGCGAGGGCGTAGTAGGTCTCGGCGGCCGAGGGGTCGATGGAGAGACAGTGGCTGAAGAGTTCGAAAGCGGCGTCATAGTGTCCGGCTTCCTGCTGGCGCACGGCCTCAAGGTAGAAGTAGTCGTAGCGGCGGCGGTCGTTGCGCGGCAGGGTGTCGGTGCGGACGGCCACGCTCTTGGCGGCGGTCTTCTTGGCCCGCGGCGCACGCATGCCCGTGGCGGGGAGGGCGGCCAGCAGAAGGAGCACGACGGCCACAGCGAGCAACGGACGGATGGAGATGTGTTTCATATCCAGGGAATCTTTTCGCACGTCTTGTTTCATCATTTCACACCGGTGTGTCCGTAGCCGCCTTCGCCGCGCTCGGTCTCGTCGAGGGCCTCGACCAGTTCGAAGACTGCCTGCTCATGTTTGGCGATCACCATCTGGGCGACACGCTCGCCGGGAGCGATGACAAAGTCCTCGGTGCTGAGGTTGACGAGCAGCACGCCCAGTTCGCCGCGGTAGTCGGCGTCGATCGTACCCGGAGAGTTGAGCACGGTGATGCCGTGCTTGAGCGCGAGGCCGCTGCGGGGGCGCACCTGGGCCTCGTAGCCTTCGGGCAGGGCGATGCGGAGTCCGGTGGGTATGATGCGGCGCTCCATGGGGTGGAGCGTGATGTTCTCTTCGATATTGGCACGGAGATCCATGCCCGCGCTCTGCGGGGTGGCGTATGCCGGCAGCTGCTGGCGGCCGGTGTTGACAATCTTGATTTTTACCATTGTGTCTTGTGGCTGGAATGAACGGGCGGCAGACCGGTTTCGCCCGGGTGCACGCCGAAAAGGGCTTGTTCCTGACCGGAACCCGCCTTTAAACTGCAAAAATACGGTTTTTCGGGCATATACACGTCCAGGGGTACATTAAAATATACAAAAAGGACGTGGAGGGAAGGAGGGAAGGCGGGGCAGATGGGGCAAAGGGGCAGGAGAAAAGAAAGATACGCCCCCGTTAGAACAACAGGCAGGAACGGCAGAGAACAGGCCCGTAGGGTACGGTAATTCGCAACCAACGAGTCCCGTAGGGACGACATAATATAGGATAGGGCCTCGGCCCTATCTCAAGGGATGATACAAAAATGCCCCTGTAGGGGGCGCATATTTAAACCGATTGACGGAATTGAATTATGCGCCCCTTACAGGGGCAAATTGTTGGTACAAATATAATAGTAGGGGTAAACCCCTACCCTATATTATGTCGTCCCTACGGGACTCGTTGGTTGCGAAACCCATATGGGAAATCACATTTGCGGTCGCATTCCTACGGGACTCGTTGGTTGCGAAACCCATATGGGAAATCACATTTGCGGTCGCGTCCCTACGGGGCTTTGTCTGACGTCCCTACGGGGCCCGTGCTTACGGATTGTATCTCACGAAAGCCTCCATAGCCTCGTAGCAGGCCAGGCCGAGCTTGTGGTAGAGTTCGGCGGTGCCGTGGTTGCGGTCCTCCGAGCGCTGCCAGAAGAGGCGCTCGTCGTTGCCGAGGAAGGGAGCGCTCTCCATCTGCGAGGAGTGCTTGAGGATACTGTTGCGCTTGCCGCGGAGCTCTTCGGGGCTCATGGGCACGCACATCTCGATATTCTCGATTTCCCACTCGGCCCATGCGCCGCGGTACATCCAGATGCGGCAGTCGTCGAGCCAGGCTGCGCCGGCCTCCTTCTCGAGGTCGATGGCGGCGAGCACGGCGTCGGTACACTTGCGGTGTGTGCCGTGGGGGTCGGCGAGGTCGCCGGCGACATAGATCTGGTGGGGCTGTATCTGCTGCAGGAGAGCGCGTACGATCTCAACGTCCTTGGCCGACATGGGGAGTTTCTCGATCTTGCCCGACTCATAGAAGGGCAGGTCGAGGAAGTGTACATGGTCGAGAGGTATGCCGTTGTAGGTGCAGGCGGTGCGGGCCTCGCCGCGGCGGATCAGACCCTTGATGGTGAGGATGTCGCGGGTATCGAAGTCAGAGGCGGTCTTCTTGGCGAGGAACTCCTTGATCTCCTTGTACTTGTTCTTGATGACCTCGTCGCCGTTGCCGATGAAGAGCTGGTTGAAGCCGTTGATGAAATGCATGAAGCGTGTCACCTCCTCGTCGCCCACGGCGATATTGCCGGACGTCTCGTAGGCTACATGCACGTCGTGTCCCTGCTGCACGAGGCGACGGATGGTGCCGCCCATGGAGATCACGTCGTCGTCGGGATGGGGAGAGAAGACGATGACGCGCTTGCAGGCAGGCTCGGCACGCTCGGGACGGTAGGTGTCGTCGGCGTTGGGCTTGCCGCCGGGCCATCCGGTGATGGTGTGCTGCAGGTCGTTGAAGATCTTGATGTTGCAGTTGTATGCCGAGCCGAAGCGGGCGAGCAGGTCGCTCAGTCCATTCTCGTTGTAGTCCTTGTTGGTGAGCTTGAGGATAGGCTTGTCAGTGATCTGGCAGAGCCATACGACAGCGGCGCGGATGGTCTTGTCGTTCCACTCGCAGGCGGTCACCAGCCACGGGTGGATGATACGGGTGAGTTTGCCGGCGGCTGCAAGGTCTACGACGACATGGGCGTCGTTGTGGGTCTGCAGGAAGGAGGCGGGGATGGCATCGGTGATGGGACCCTCGACGGTCTTCTGGATGATGTCGGCCTTCTCGTCGCCCCAAGCGGTGAGGAATACCTTGCGGGCGGAGAGGATGGTATGGATACCCATCGTGATGGAGCAGGGAGGAACGGGCTCCTGCGAAGAGAAGCTGTTGGTCATCTCCTCACGCGACGTAGAGTCGATAAGGATGATGCGCGACGTGGTGGTCAGACCGCTGCCCGGCTCGTTGGTGGCGATATTGCCGATACGGCCGATGCCCAGCAGCATGATGTCGATGCCGCCGTGCTGCTGTATCTGCTCCTCGTAGTGGCGGCAGTGCTCCACGACGTCCTCCTGGGCGATGGTGCCGTCGGGCGTGAAGATATTCTCGGGCTTCACGTCGACATGGTCGAGCAGACGCTCACGCAACTGGTGGATGCTGCTGTGCTCGCTGTCGGCACGGAGGGGGAAGTATTCGTAGGCGTTGAAGACGACCACGTTGGAGAAACTCAGTCCGCACTCCTTGTGGCGGCGTATCAGTTCGGTGTAGACGGGCGTGAGCGACTGTCCGGTACCCAGACCGAGCACGCAGGTGCGTCCGTCGTTGTTTTTGCTGCGTATGGCTTCCTCTATGGTGTTGGCGATGTCCTGCACGCCTTCTTCCACTTTGGGATAGATCTCGGTGTTGATTTTTTCACAACGCGTGATCTCAGAGCGCTCCACTGCCGTGCGGGGACGGTAGTACTGCTCGGGAATCTTGTTGAGCACGATCTGTGAACTAAGATTCATTTTCATAATTGTAATGTTTTATAGGTTTTTGTATATGTTTTGTTTGTTCGTAGGTTTTTCCTGCATGACGTCCGGCGGCAGAAACCGGCGGGCGGCCCTCTACATCCCTGCTACGGGCGGGCAGCCTTGGCCGTACCCCAGTGCGAGGGGCGTGCGCCCATAGTGAGCACCAGTTCGCCGCCGCGTGCGATGTCGGCAAAGTCGATGTACGACCGGGTATAGGGACGGCCGTTGAGCGTGGCCTTCTGTATGTAGATGCGGTCCTTGCCGCCGCCGACGGTCTTCACGGTGAAGGTGCGGCCCTGACCGACATGGAGCGTGGCTTTGTCGAAGAGCGGACTGCCAATGAGGTAGCGTCCGCTGCTCGGTTCAGACTGGTAAAGGCCGACGGCGGAGAGCACGTACCAGGCCGACATCTGTCCCACATCCTCATTGCCGCTGAGTCCGTCGGGCTGGCCGAGGTACTGTTCCTGCATCATCTGGTGCAGGCGCGGGAAAGCCTTGGCGGGCTGTCCGGCGTAGTGGTAGAGGTAGATGGCGTGGTGGCTCGGCTCGTTGCCCTGGGCGTACTGACCAACAAATCCGGTGACGTCGGGTGCCTGCTCGGTACCCTCGGGCGTCTCGGTAGTGAAGAGCGAGTCGAGCTTGGCGACAAAGGGACGCTCGCCGCCGAAGAGCGTGATCAGCCCGTGTGCGTCGTGGGGCACGAGGAAGGTGTACTGCCAGGCGTTGCCCTCGGTATAGTCGTTGTCGTCGTAGCCGGCGTAGAAAGGATTGAACGGCGTGCGGAAAACGCCTGTGGAGGATACCGCGCGCATAAAACCGGTGCTGCGATCGAAATACTTGGCATAAGACCGGCTGCGCTGCTGGAAGTAGGCTGCGTCGTCGGTCTTGCCCAGACGGCGCGCGATGCGGGCCACGGCATCGTCGGCAAGACAGTACTCGAGGGCCTTCGACACGGTGTATCCCTCGCTCTCAAGGTCGTAGGGTATGTAGCCGTACTGTCGCAGCAGACCGAGCGAGCGCTCGTCGCGCATCATCGAGGTGCGCATGGCACGGTAGGCCTCCTCCTCAAATCCCTCGCAAAAGCCCTTGCCTACCAGATCGCCGAGCACGGGGACACAGGGCGAACCGACCATGCAGTCGGTCTCGTTGCCCCACAGGTGCCATATGGGCAGCTTGCCCTGCTCGCGGAAGATATCGAGGAAGGTGCGTGCAAAGTCGCGCTGCATCTCGGGGAAGACGAGGGTCATGAGCGGATGGGCCGAGCGGTAGGTGTCCCAAAGGCTGAAGGTGGTGTAGGTGGTGTGGCCGGCCCGGTGCACTTCGCCGTCGGCGCCGCGGTAGCAGCCGTCGACATCGGAATAGACCGACGGGGCGGTCATGGTGTGGAAGAAGGAGGTATAAAAAATGCGGAGCGCACGCTCGTCGCTGCCGCTGACCTCGATGCGCGAGAGCTGGCGTTCCCACTCGGAAGAAGCGCGGGCGGCGGCAGCATCGAAATCCCAGCCGGGCAGTTCGGCCGCCATATTTTTCTTGGCATGGTCGATGTCTACGGCCGACAGGGCGACCTTCACCATCAGCGGCGTACCGTCATTGGCAAAGGCCAGCACGGCGCGCGAAAAACTGTCGCGGCGCACGACGGTGACGGGACGCGAAAACTCCATGGAGAAGTATATGCGGCGGTCTTTGGCCCAACCGCTTGTGCGGCGCAGTCCGGTGAGACGTGTCGGGGTCTCCGACGTGAGCAGACAGTCGGTCATGCGGGCATCGTCGATGCCCTCGTTGACGCCCTGACGGAGGTCGAGCGTGAGCAGAAGGGAGTCTGAGGAGGAGGTGTAGGTATAGCGGTGAAAACCCACACGCTGCGTGGCGGTGAGCTCGGCCAACACCGCCGGACGGGCAAGCCGCACGCTGTAATAGCCCGGACGTACCGTCTCGTCGGCATGCGAGAAAGGAGCGGTACGCTGGCCGGCATCGGCGACGGGCATCACGAGCAGGTCGCCAAGATCGCCCACACCCGTACCGCTAAGCCGGGTATGCGAGAAACCGGTCAGCTGCGTGCCGGCATAGTTGTAGCCCGAGCACCAGTCCCAGCCCTCGATGGGCTGCACAGGTCCGAGCTGCACCAGGCCGAACGGCACATTGGCACCGAGAAACACATGACCGTGTCCGCCCGTACCGATATAGGGGTCTACGCGCGAAACAAGTTGCGTCTGACGCGCAGACACGCCAAGACAGGCGGCCACAAACACAACGGTCGCCCACAGGGTGCGGAAAGCAAGGTATGGTCTCATAAAGCGGTTTCTAATCGTGTGCAAATATAGCAATTTATATCCTGCAAACGCAGGACGCACGGGATGTTTTTGTATTAAAAAAGATTAAGTAGCGTGCAAAGTGTCATAAGTAATGTTCAAAAAATAACTTACCCAATTTTGTAGAATATCAATACCAGTTCACGTATCTGACTGTCCCTGTCTTTTTGCCGCTTTTGCGACTTCTTTTCAGTCACATAGTCCGCTATGCTCCTTCAAAGAAGCCAGCAAAATCGACTAAAAATACAGGGCAAAATTGGGTAATTTATTTTTTGAACATTACTAACTTTGGGCAGTCTCGAAAAAATTGTGTACGTTTGCAGAGAAATAGTGCGGGATCCCCTGCACGAAAGACAACAAACAAGCAACAACAGACAACGCACATGAAGACCATCAACGAAGCCCAGGAAGAGGTGATCGAGGAGTTTTCCGAGTTTACCGACTGGATGGACAAGTACCAGATGCTCATCGACTTGGGCAATGACCTCGAACCGCTCGACGAGCGGTACAAGACCGAGCAGAACCTGATCGACGGCTGCCAGAGCCGCGTATGGCTGCAGGCCGACTACGCCGACGGACGCATCACCTTCACCGCCGACAGCGACGCGCTCATCGTCAAGGGTATCATCGCCCTGCTCATCGAGGTGCTCAGCGGACACACACCGCAGGAGATTCTCTCCGCCGACCTCCATTTCATCGGTGACATCGGCCTGAAAGACCACCTCTCCCCCACCCGCTCCAACGGTCTGCTGGCCATGATCAAGCAGATACGCATGTACGCCCTCGCCTACAAGACCAAGGAGGAAGAGGCATGAACATCTGCGTATTCTGTTCGGCCAACGCCAACATCGCCCCCGAATATTTCGAGCGCACACGGCAGCTCGGACAGTGGATGGCCGCACAGGGCCACACGCTTGTCTTCGGCGGATGCAACATGGGACTGATGGAGTGCATCGCACAGTCGGCACACGAGGCCGGGGCGATGACCATAGGGATCGTGCCCAGCATCGTGGAGAAGGGCGGACGCGTGTCCGACTATGTCGACGTGAAGATACTCTGCGACAATCTCAACGACCGCAAGCAGCTCATGACCGACAAAAGCGACGCTTTCATCGCTCTTCCCGGCGGTGTCGGCACGCTCGACGAGATATTCACCGTAGTGGCATCGGGCACCATCGGCTACCACAACAAGCCGGTCATCCTCTACAATATCGGCCACTTCTGGGACTCCACCATTGCCCTGCTCGACGACCTGCAGGCCCGCGGCATGATACGCGGACAGTGGAGCGACCGCATAAAAATCGCCGAAACAACCGATGAAATCGGCGATTTTTTGAAATAACCGGGACAAAAAAAGCCCGACATTGTACGACAAGCCCCGTAGGGTAGGGTGTTCAAAATCCGCATTTTTTAGTAGGTGCGGTGTCCCACCGCACAGTGAGGAGGACAAGTCCCGTAGGGACGACATAATATAGGATAGGGCCTCGGCCCTATCTCTACGGGTATCTCAAACGTTGCCCCTGTAGGGGGCGCATAATTCATCCATATTCAATTTAATTATGCGCCCCTACAGGGGCAACGTTTGTAATACCATTGGAAATGGTAGGGGTACGCTCGACTTTGTCGCTTGCCTTAGCAAGAACCCCTACCCTATATTATGTCGCCCCTACGGGGCTTTGCCTGTATATTTCCCCCTGGTTGAGGGAGCATTGAGAGAGATTTTCGCCGGTTTCACCGTACTATTTCAGCGTGACGACCATCAGTGCACCGCTGCTGGTATACTTCTTGGCTTTCGCCGTTCCGGCCTTGTAGATCTGCACGTCCTTGATCTGATCGGAAGGGATAGCCTTCATCTTGGCGGAAGACATCACCTCGCCGTCGACAAGGTAGACCATCGGGTCGTTCTTGCAGGCCTTGGTCACAATGCGTATCACGCCGCCGGCTGCATGTTCGCCGTAGGCGGCACAGATCTTCGGGTCCTTGAACACGTCCACCGAAAGGATGTCGTCGGAGGAAATGTCGGAGAGCTTGATGTCCTTCTCCTCACCGTCGACGATAAGGAGCGGCTTGGCGAGCTTCACCACCTTTCTCTCAGTCGTGACCTTGTTGGCGGCCGTCTTGATCTTGTGGGTCTCGAGCACATGGCTCTTGCCGTTGGCTTCCTCGGTGAAGGTGCAGTATCTGATGTTGTAGCTCAGGATGGTCTTGCCCACCAGTTCCTGGCCGGTGAAGGTCTTGCTGATCACATCATCGATATTGTACACGCGGATGGTGTCTGTCGGGGTGGCGGCCTTGCCCTGCGCTACGGCTGCAAGGAGAAGGGCCATGGTAAAGAGGATTTTTCTCATAACTGTATTTTTTTAGAATTCCGTTAAATTTCTACATTCTATAGACAAGGGCCGTGCACGCCGTCCGCCGCACCGGCTCCATACCCGTCTGCTTCCTCACCCGTCACCGACGGGGCATAGACGGCAATGTCGGTATCGTCGGCGGCATCTACAATGAAGGTACGCACGGTGCCGTCGGCAGAGCAGGCGGTGACGATGAAGGCATTGCCCTTGCGCTCCATGCCGACATTAACGGCAGTGGTGCAGACCGACTCGAGCACCTCGGAGAGCGTGGCACGCTTATCAGCCGGGGACGGCTGCAATGTCGTGGCAGACCTGTTGGTCTTGCGCGCTTCACATTTGGGCAAAGACGACAGCCTTTGCGAGGACTGTACAGAAGTCTTGGCCACAGTCTTTTCCGCCGTGGCAAGCGGCGAAGGGTACGGCGCGGACGGCTGGCTGTCGGCCACCGCCACCTGAGCAGACTGCACCGGAGAGGGTGTCTCCCGGTTGGCCGGGCGCAAGCAGACAAAGGCCAGCACCGCGGCTGCGGCTGCAGCAGACACTACATATCCGATGCGGCGGAAGCGTCGGCGAGGCACCGTACCTCCGGCAGGTCTGCCGTCAGCTTTGGCCATCAGCCGGTCAAACATTTCGCCGGCCTCGGCCGACGGTGCATCATACTCGGCGGCGTCCATATCAGAGAGCGACAAGATCAGTGCGGCGGCATCCTTCTCGTCATCGGCCACACAGGTGGCAGTGCGATAGTATGCGGCCAGCGCCCGTTCTTCCCCGGCCGTGGTCTCGCAGTCGAGATAGCGGGCAACCAGACCAAGACGTACTGTCCGGTCGGCGAGCGCAGAAATATCGGTAATGTCGTGTGTCATCGTTCTTCTCCTTTCATCGTTTGCATCAGCGACCGCCGGGCGGCCGATATGAGGGTTTTCGCACTGCCTTTGGTCGTGCCGCAGACCGCAGCGATATCTTCAAGCGCCATGCCCTCGCTGCGCATGAGAAGCATGCGGCGCTGGGTGGACGGCAGACGGGCCAGTCCGGCATCGAGTGCACTATGCAGGGCCTCGTCGCGCTGCCGGGTCTCAGCCGCTGGCGGCACTGCCACCTGCACGCTCTCAAGCGGTGTCGAAGGCGGTGCTCCACGGCGGTAGATGTCGATGCAGACATGCTTGGCGATGGCGACGGCCAGGGCCTCCAGATCATGGTAGCAGGCGGTCTTGTCACCCATGCGCCACAATCTTAGCAGCGTCTCCTGCGCCACATCTTCGGCCTGTTCGGCCCGCTCGACGGCGGCAAAAAACCGCTCGGCGAGCGCGATGAGTGTAGGGCGCAGACGAATGGCGGCCTTTTCGAATTGTGCTTTGTCCATCGGTGATATTTTGCTGCTTTCCGGGGTGGTTCTACTATTATAACGCAGAAAAACCGGAAAGGTCAACAGAAAAGCTCCAGTTTTTTTCGTCTCCCCTACTCCAGCGCATTTTCACGGCACACAGCGGCGACGCACGGCAACACTTTTTTTGACAAAATATTTGGAGAATTGGGCAAAAGACCTTACCTTTGCACCCACAAAACTTATGTCCCGTACATAAGTCGGGCTTTTAGCTCAGTTGGTTAGAGCAACAGACTCATAATCTGGAGGTCCTAGGTTCAAGCCCTAGATGGCCCACCGTCGTCAAGAAGCAGTCACAGTATCCGTGACTGCTTCTTTTCGTTTCTAGGCCCTGTAGTTCAAGGTTCTGTAGTAGGTGCGCACTCTCTTGCTGTGCGGTGGGACACCGCACCTACTATATATTTGCAGGGCTGCACAAAATTTCAATCGACTGGTTTTCATCGTATTATACGAATCACAACGGTTTTTCCTCCATTTTTCTGCATTTTTATTTGCCTGTGCATCCGTATTTTTGGACATAAAATCGATATTTTCTAACAAAATTTCATAATTTTGCATCATTCTTAGGCTTAATATTCATAGCCATTGCTTTAAAATGGAAAAATGAAAGTATAAATATTCAATTCTAAAAAACGATTGTTTTATGGACATCAAAAAGCGTACTTATGCATCGTTGATCTTGACCGGATGTTTCGCGCTGTCAGCTTCGGCCCAGCAGCAGATGACGGTCTTCTTCAACAACGGCAATGACGACTCTCCGTATGCGGTGTCTGAGATCACCTCTCTGCACTTCAGCGACGGCCAGCTGCAGGTGAAGCAGGCGACCGACGGCAAGGTGAGCGCCGTGTCGCTCGCCGAGATTCTCTCGATCAAGTTTGCCGACAAGACCCCGACCGCGGTGAAGACCGTGGCCGACGGCCAATTTGCGGCCGTCAGCGTAGCGGTATCGCCCGACGAACTGCGTCTGACGGGCTACGACCCGGCCCATCCGCAGCCCGCCTACCTCTACAGCGCAGGCGGCGCACTGTACTTCTCGACTCCGGCGCTCACCGCCACGAGCATCAACGTCTCCTCACTGCCCAAAGGCATCTACATTCTCAAGTTAGGTAAAAAATCAATCAAAATCAGCAAATAATGAAGAAAACCATTCTTACCCTATTGCTCTCCGTGGTCTGCTCGGCAACCATGCTTGCCCAAAGCGAGCCCACAACCATGGTGATCGTGCACAAGGACGGTGCCACATCCACCTATCAGCTTGCCGACATCGACAGCATCTACTTCAAGGCAGAGGCTTCGGCACCCCAGGTGTACAAGATCGAACTGCCCACCGACTTCTCTACCGGAAGGGTGCAGAAGGTGATGGCCGGCGACCAGCAGGTGGCTGAGGTGTGCAACGAATATGTGCGCAGTTGGGACGGCACGGCCAACGCCAACGCAGTTGACGACGTGCTCACCGTAGTCTATCCCATGGGCGCCGACGGCAAGGCCGACCTATCGAAGGGTCTCGCCTCCAACGGCGCAAGCATCGTGTGGGACGTGGAGGGCGACTCCGTGGCCACCTACACGGCCGGCACTGCCGAGCTCGCTACGGTATACCTCACGGCAGACGGCACATTCGTGACCACCCTGCCCGACGGGGCCGAGGAAGTGGCCACAACGCTCACTCCCTATGTGATCAACGACGTGCGCAGCAAGACCGACACCCAGACCTACCAGATCGTGAAGATCGCCGCTCAATACTGGATGGCAAGCAACCTCAAGGCCGTGACCCTGCGCGACGGCACAGCCATCCCCCTCTTCACGTCTACCCAGGCCGACGCCTGGAATGAAACAGAGTCTCCCGCCTACCACATCTACGCCGACGACACCGAGTACAGCTGGCCCGACTACGGCGCCATGTACAACGGCTATGCCGTAGTGAGCGAGGGCGGACTGGCTCCCGAAGGATGGGAAGTGTCTACCATCGACCAGTGGCAGGCTCTCAAGACCTATCTGAGAACCGGACAGTCTAAGAAGATCAAGACGACCGACACCTGGGCTACTGTGGGCAACAACCTGACCGGCCTGAGCATCGCTCCCGGCGGATACTTCAGCCGCGCCACCGGCGACGACATGGAGGGCTCGAGAGTATACTACTGGACTGCCGACAAGACTACCTCGTTCGGTTCTGATGCTCTGAAGCTCGCCTACATCGTCAACGGCATCACGCTCACCTCGACACACTCCTATTACTTCGGCCACTACGTACGCTGCGTACGCAAATAAGGCGGACTGTACAAAAAACAAGACGGGCTATATGCGGAAGCAAGGCGAAAACATCCACCTCCCCTTCCGCAGCCCTAAAAAAACAAAAACGAGGCTGACCCTTACCGGCACCAAGTGCCGCAGGGCCAGCCTCGTTTTTTTATTGGTGTCCGGTAAAATCGCCAAAGAGCCAATACAGCGCAACATCAGATGAACATTTGATGATTTTCTGTAAAAAACCTTTGTATTCACACAGAAATATCAATCAAAACCACTATATTTGCAACAGATATAGTGTCTATACAAAAACAACGGGAATACACCCCTGCAGACGGATACCTATGGAAAAACAGAGCCACAGGAAAGATACAGCAAAGTCTAATCTAACAAAATAAATATTATGATTTGTCGTAAATGTAATTGCCAAAATGAAGACAGTGCACTATACTGCCAGCATTGCGGTTCGCCGATGCGCCACTCAGCAAACAAGGGAGTGGATGTATCAAGTATCCTCATCCTGATATGGATTGTATTAACTGCCGTCGCCAACATTGCAATTTGGGTGATCACACACAATGTTTATATGTGGTACATGGGCCCTGCAAAAATAATCGTTTACGGCATTTATGTCTTTGAGAACCTTCTGATGTTCTTACCTGCCCTGGCTATAAAAAACCTCACTTTGAAGATTATCGGCACTGTTATCACGGCAATAGGGGTATTGTGGTATGTTTATAATAATATACATACGATGTTGACATAGTGACGACAAGGGACGAAAAAAACTTTTTCACCGTCACTAAAACATTGTATCTACAATTTGCGATGTAAAAACCGCCTGACTTTAAGCCCCCCGGCCTAAGATCAGGCGGTTTTCTAACAGAAAAAAGTTCTTTAGGCAAAAACAAGTCCCACATTTTTCAGGGCATTATTAATAATAGCCTACAACGTTTTACCATGTCACATCAAGATTTTACCGGACACAGATACAAAAAAAGAGTCACACAATATGTGTAACTCTCTTAACCTAAGAAGTGGTACCACCAGGAATCGAACCGGGGACACAAGGATTTTCAGTCCTTTGCTCTACCAACTGAGCTATGGCACCAA
>CAVHOL010000038.1:0-25934 GCA_963637655.1 bacterium
AAGATGCCGGATAAAATCAAAAAGACACAAAGAGCATACCCGTCAAATAATAGAATTTAATAATGCGTGGAATTTTTAGAACACGCCTCTAGCGAAAAGTATCTAATGGAGAAGATCAGAATAAAGGACATTGCAGAAAGAGCGGGAGTATCGGTCGGAACAGTCGACCGGGTACTGCACAACAGACCCAACGTTTCGAAACCGGCAAGGGATAAAGTAGAGAAGGCCTTGAAGGAGATGAAGTACCAACCTAACGTGTACGCAAGCGCCTTGGCCTACAACAAGTCTTATACTTTTTACGCCCTGCTTCCGCTACATGAGTCTGAAGCCTACTGGGAAGAAGTCGAACAAGGCATAAACAAGGCGAAAGAAATGAGACGGGATTTTCATATCGATGTGAAAATCATTTATTACGAAAGGTTCAACCATGACTCATTCAAGGAAAAGTATACTGAATGTCTTGACGCATCCCCTGCCGGTGTCATCATAGTACCGATAGAGATAGAAGAGACCAAGGTCTTCACCGAGAAATTGCACGAAAGACAAATCCCCTTCATTCTCCTTGACTCGTATATGCCCGACCTTCGTCCATTGGCCTTTTGGGGCCAGGACTCCTTCTGTAGTGGATATTTTGCGGCGAAAATACTGATGCTGGTCGCATACAACGAAAAAGAGATCATGTTGCTCAAACGTATGAAAGACGGCCACGTCACCAGTAAGCAACAGGCAAACCGAGAAGTGGGTTTCCGACACTACATGCACGACCACTTTCCACAAGTGAAAATTTCAGAACTGTGTCTTCCTTTCAAGGGTACAAGATCTGAATATGATGCTCAACTGAAAGAGTTCTTCAATACCCACCATGATGTACACCACTGTATCACGCTCAACTCAAAAGCACATATCGTAGGCGAATATCTGTTACGCAACAACCGTCGCGACATCCAGATTATGGGGTATGATATGGTAGAGCGGAACGCTGAATGCCTCAGACAAGGCAGCATCTCATTCCTTATCGCGCAACACGGATACCAGCAGGGCTTTTGCTGTGTAGACACACTGTTCAAGGCTATTGTGCTCAAGAAGAAAGTACAACCCGTCAACTATATGCCTATCGAACTGCTGACGAAAGAAAATGTTGATTTCTATCGCCGCACCCAGTTGTAAAAGCACTTTCTATCCCAGAAGATTACTGTATCATACCAATTCTGACAATGAGCAACAAAAGAGGATTGTTTGCACTCAGTCCGCTGATGGTATTTATCATGTTGTACCTGGTAACATCAATTGTCGCGCATGATTTCTATAAAGTACCCATCAGCGTAGCATTTGTTATATCAAGTATTTATGCCATCGCTACGGCCAGAGAAGGGAAATTGGCCACACGCATAGAGACTTTCAGCAAGGGCTCAAGCACAAGCAACATCATGCTGATGCTATGGATATTTATTCTTGCCGGCTCATTTGCTTCCTCAGCCAAGGCAATGGGAGCTATCGAAGCTACAGTCAATCTGATGCTCACCGTACTTCCCGACAACATGCTACTTGCAGGATTGTTTCTTGCAGCTTGCTTTATCAGCATTTCCATTGGAACAAGCGTGGGAACCATTGTCGCACTCGTCCCGATAGCGGCGGGACTTGCACATTCTACCTCGACCAGCATATCATTCATGACGGCTATCGTTGTAGGCGGAGCCTTCTTCGGAGACAATCTTTCGTTTATATCTGACACCACCATTGCCGCTACAAGTACTCAGGGATGCAAGATGAACGATAAGTTCAAGGCCAATTCGCTTATTGTCATTCCTGTTGCCGTTATTGTCCTCATTATGTATATACTTTTGGGGCTGGACACACACACACCGTCCACAATTCCAGAAGTAGGCTTTGCCAAAGTACTGCCATATATCGTGGTCCTCATTGCAGCAGTCGTAGGAATGAACGTTATGACAGTCCTGACCATCGGCATAATGCTGACTGGAGCAATCGGCATACTCGACGGTTCTTATGATCTCTACGGATGGTTCAGTTCTATGGGCGACGGCATCATGTCCATGGGCGAACTCATCATTATCACCATGCTTGCAGGAGGTCTGTTTGAGATTGTACGCAAAAACGGAGGTATCGATTATTTGATCAGCAAGACAACATCCCATATACACAGTAAGCGAGGAGCTGAACTGATCATCGGTTTTTTGGTTGCAGCAGTAGACGTCTGTACTGCAAACAATACTGTAGCCATCATCACGATGGGCGGTATTGCCCAAAAGATAGGTGAGCGATTCGGACTGAACAAAGCACGTATAGCCAGCATACTCGACACTTTCTCATGCTGTATGCAAGGTATCATACCCTATGGCGCCCAAATGCTTATGGCTGCCGGTTTGGCCAAAATCAGTCCCATTGACATCATGTCGCACCTGTACTACCCATATATTTTGGCCATAGCTACTATAGGGTGCATACTTGTACGCTTTCCAAAAAGGTATTGCTAATAAGGAGGGTATTGCGAGATGGACATTGTACAACGCAATTTTATAAATCTTCTGCGCTATGGAGCGTTGTCGGATGATGTGACTATTGAGTCTATGACTGAATTCAAGTGGAAAAAGGTCATCACGCTTGCAAAGTCAATGAAGACCGACGACATACTGTGTCAGTGCCTTCAATCCCCTACTCTTTTGCAATCCATTCCTGAAAGCATCATTGCGCTTATTAGAGACATTGCAGATGAGTCCGCACAAAGAAGTAATGACGATACGGAAACGGATTTACCCCGTCTGAGCAATGTATTGCTCAACAAATGGCTAGATAAGATACGCGACAATGAAGTACACGCTATAGACACCTCAACCGAATCGCTTCAACTTCTTGACCTTATTGTACTCAACTGCCACTATATTCTCACCTTCGGCATCAGCCTGCGTCATCTTTTACAGTTGGGTAAATATCTTAGAACAACGGGACAGAAGGTAGATTTTGTGAAGATCGATCGTTGGCTGCAAAAACTGCACCTACAATGTATGGCCGAACTGGAAGGAAATCTAATCGTAGCACTCTTTCAATTCGAACAAGACGAAATACCATTCATACAGTATTCCGACCCAAAGGCAAGTGTTTATGCAGAAAGACTACTGAAAGACATGACCTTCTGCGATACTGCCGAGTCATTGTTCAAGCAAGGGAAAAGCGGATTGATACAAGGCAACACCATGGCAACATTTCGTACAATATCCCGATGTATGCGCTTTTTCTCATACTCTCCCTTAGAATCAACAAGCAATATGATAGGGAGATTTGTTGCCAACCTGTCTGAAATAGAAGAGTAACCCGTGTCGGCGTAAAATTTCAGTCGAAATCAAGGAACAACGACGGATAATTCTCTTCCGGTTCTATAAACTTCTCTTCACTCACTTCGAGATTTTCATTCTCATTGCCGTCCGTAAAATCCAGGAATTGCTGACGCACACTTTCTATATCGTCGTTGAGACAATAGTATCCTCGGCGAGAAGCATACTTCACATACGAATTTTTAGAGCGGGCACTACGACGCAAGTAACGACTGACTACTGCATAGATGTCAGCGTATGTGGTCTCCCCAAAGAAGGAGTTGCTGGCATTGAATACATGTAGTGCAATCTTACGGACAGGCAATCCCTTACTGCCTGCCTCAGCGAGAATATGACATATCGTATGCTCGTAGTCCATATGAAAACAAAGGAGAGAGCTGTATGCGCACTGCGTATTACAACTCTCTCCTTAGTATGTGTGGAAATTTAGTTTTAAGCCAATGCGATGAGTTCGTTCTCATCCTTAACTTTACCTTCCTTGAAGAGCCAACCGATACCCAGGTATGCCTCCTCCTTGCTAATCTTTGCTGTCTTGGCGATTTCTGCAACGCTCATTGCCTTGCCTGCAGCTGCGAGTGTCTGATAAACATCACCAGCGCGGAAACCTACGCTTTCAGCATTGACGATAAGTTCTGCTTTCTTGGTCGCTACTTTTTTGGTCGCTGTAGCGGTCTTGGCAGTTGCACTTCTTTTTGTAGTCGTCTTCTTTTCTGTCATAATTTGTAAAAAATCTGTATTGTTGGCTTTGCCAACACTAATCTTTTGCAAAAATACGACTTTTTCGCCTAAACCAACAACTTTTCGAAAGACAAAACAAGGATTTTTCAGGTATAAGCCAAGAATTCTTTACTTTTCTTGACTTATGTCAACCTTTATGCGCAATTCATCGAGTTGTTTCGGATCAAGTTCGGATGGCGCATCCAGCATAACATCGCGCCCACTGTTGTTCTTAGGGAACGCAATGCAGTCACGAATGGAATCGAGACCAGCCATAATGCTGACAAATCGGTCAAGGCCAAAAGCCAAACCGGCGTGAGGAGGTGCACCATACTTGAAGGCATTCATCAAGAAACCAAACTGGGCCTCTGCACGTTCTTTGGTGAAGCCGAGTACCTCAAACATTTTTTCCTGCAACTGCGTGTCGTGTATACGGAGAGATCCGCCACCTACTTCAATGCCGTTGCATACGAAGTCATAAGCCTTGGCCCTTACTTTTTCAGGATGCTCGTCAAGAAGCGGCAGGTCATCGGGATTAGGCATCGTGAAGGGATGGTGCGTGGCCATCAAGCGCTGTTCCTCGTCACTCCATTCAAACAATGGGAAATCAACGATCCACAGACATTTGAACACATTCTTGTCGCGAAGTCCCAAACGGTCGCCCATTTCCAAACGAAGAGTGCAAAGCTGCACACGTGTCTTGTTGGCATTGTCACCGCTAAGTATCAGCACGAGATCACCGTCTTTGGCTCCCATAGTCTGTTTGATTTCTGCCAGTACTTCGGGAGAGTAGAATTTGTCGATACTGCTCTTGACAGTACCATCGGCATTGTACTTGATATACACAAGACCTTTGGCGCCAACCTGAGGTCTCTTGACAAAATCTGTCAGTTCATTGAGCTGTTTACGACTGTATTCCGCACATCCAGGAACACAGATTCCGCCAATATATGCGGCCTCGTCAAACACGGAGAAACTTCCTTTTCCGGCAAAAGCGTCCTTCAGCTCGACAAATTCCATTCCAAAGCGCAAGTCCGGCTTGTCGCTTCCAAAACGCTTCATTGCCTCATGCCACGTCATTTGTTGCAGCTTGGGTAATTCCACGCCACGGATTTCTTTGAAAAGATGGCGAGCCATATCCTCGAACAAGTTGATGACATCATCCTGGTCGACGAAAGACATTTCACAGTCAATCTGGGTAAACTCGGGCTGACGATCGGCGCGCAAGTCCTCATCACGGAAACATTTGGCAATCTGGAAATAGCGGTCGAAACCGCTGACCATAAGCAACTGCTTCAGTGTTTGCGGACTTTGCGGCAAAGCATAGAACTGACCGGGATTCATACGGGAGGGAACAACGAAATCCCTGGCGCCTTCAGGCGTGCTTCCTATCAGAATAGGAGTCTCGACCTCTATAAATTCGCGTGCATCAAGGAAATTGCGTATCAGTATAGTCATGCGATGACGCAACTCCAAATTTTTCCGAACACACGGACGTCGCAAGTCAAGATAACGGTATTTCATGCGAATATCATCTCCACCATCAGTGTTGTCCTCAATGGTGAAGGGAGGGGTCGCACTGACAGAAAGGACGTTGAGCGACTTTACCAATATCTCGATATCTCCTGTAGAAAGATTTGCGTTTTTGCTTTCACGCTCACTGACAATTCCTTCTACCTGTATACAGTATTCGCGTCCGAGCCCGTTCGACTTTTCGCACAGACTGCTGTTGTCTGACTCATTGAACACCAACTGCGTAATGCCGTACCTGTCGCGAAGGTCGACAAAAGTCATACCTCCCATTTTTCTCACGCGCTGCACCCAACCTGCCAAAGTAACACTTTTTCCGGCATCAGCAAGACGCAACTCGCCACATGTGTTTGTTCTATACATAATATAATATGGTAATGCTTTTACTACGGAATGCAAAACTACTCAAATTATGCCAAACTGCAAATTTTTTGTATAAGAAAGTTGGTGACGCCAGCCGTGGATCTGCCGTGACTTATCCGGCCAGTGTCTATCAAAACAGGGTCAGCCGGAAGAAGGTGTCCATTATTCCAGTTTCCAAAAACGGATGGTGTCCACCTTTCCAGTTAATAGAACGAAAAAGTGTCTACTGAAATCAGGAAAAGTCAACAAGAATAGTACAAGGCCTTTGTAGCGACCGTACAAGGCCTTTGTAGCAACCGTACAAGGGCCTTGTAGCAACCGTACAAAGCCTTTGTACAAAAACAGAATTTGGCGCTTGTTTTTAGAATTTCCATCTTATCTGAAAATCCAAGTCTGTTTTGGAAGAATGGTTTATCTGCTGGTAAGAGCTGGAAATCTTATCCCTGTCGAAATAATCAGTGGTCGAGAGTTTGCATATGAGCATAAGGTTTTTGCATAGATCAAGACGCCCATATAAGGAATAATGTATGCCGTGTCCGTAGAATGACGGAAAACTAAAACCATATAAGGTACCCTTTTCATAGGAATAGAGTCTACTATAGTAATCGTCCGTATGAAAGTAGCCCAACAATACAGACAATGACAATTTGGACCAAGAATAGCCTGTATTTTGCGTAAGCATCCAGCCAAAACTGCCTTTGTCATCCACATAGGCGATGTCACCCTGTGTTCGCAAAGTCACCCGGTTCACGGTGTAACTCACAGCTGCTCTTCCGCGGTGCTCATGTCTATAGAAGAGATGCTTGCTGGCATCATCGTACTGGCGCATGCGGAAACGATAGCGCGCTTGAAAGGCCCAACGGCTTCTTTTGTAAGCCAACGACAAAAAATTATCCCACGAGTGTGATCCGCCAGACACCTGATAACGCGGCCAGGCAAAATAGGCGAAATCGGTATAGGCGTTCAGTGTCAAAGCAGCAAAAGGAGTCCATGTAGCGCCAACATAAATGCCACTTTCGTTTTGAACTTTTCCTCCGTCGCTAAAACATTGGCTGAACAGTGAATAGTATTTGTAGGAATAAAAACGCTGGATGGCAGTAAAAGCCCAATCGCCTGTCGGCTGATAGGTAAGACGATGAACCGTTGCGAGCGCTCCACAATCTCCAGTTGCCGTCTCACCGTCTATTGAGAATTTGTGACAAAGATATCCATAATCGACACCCACATTCCAAAAACGTTTTCCTGCCGGATTGTATTTTCGAAATGTGCTCTTCGTATCTGGAGACAGCACTCGGTTGAAGGAAGAGAAGACATAAGTGGCCCCTATATGAAATCCGTGATTGAAGTACCGAAGATTTCCGCCTGCAACCGTTTGAAGCGTATTGTGTTTTCTCTCTATTTCTGTCGCCGTCCTATGGTAGCCGGACGTCACCAATGTTGTGACATTGCCGTTATCGTCCAAGGTTGCATCTTTTTTCCGAATAGAAAAAAAGGCCGTTGCGTCCAACCCTTTTAAAATACTGACGGTGGCCGCACCTCCTTGCAAGTATGCTGACTCGGAACGTGATGTTTGGGGTGAAATGGAATTGCCGATATTCGGAGAAGACAATGCAAATATTTTTCCAAAGGAGAAGTTGGTGTTCATCACCAGTCCCATACCGAAGCGTGCCTTGTAGCGTCCCAACACCAATGATTTCACGCGCCCGAGTTTTCGCGCAACTACATAAAACGAGTAGTAGTCATAGCCCCACTTGTTGCACCCGGCGAAAAAGGGCTCTCCACTATCCTGCGAACCGACCAGCCCCATCTGAAAATACTGTCCGAACTTGTATGAATATTTCAGCCAGTGCTTGTATTTGTATCCTGCATAGCCCTTTTTATCCCCCTTTCTGTCATACATCGGGACACTACCTGTAAGGACAATCTCCTGTTTTCCGTACTTCAGAATATTCTTCAGTGAGGGATAGCGTTCTTTGTCTGCATCGTTGCCAAGATATACGAAGCATTCCAACAAATGTCTTCGCTCGGGATCTAGCGATTCTATCATTGCCAGTTCTCCCATTGTGCGAAGTGGAGCATGCCAATACAGATATTCGGAAATCTCTTCTATTTGGGCAGAAGTCAGAAAGAATAGTCTGTCCAAATCTTCTTTTGATGCTTTGTTGAGATCTATCTTATGCTCTTCGAGCTCACACAGTTGGTCGTACGCATTTTCCCAGGTTTCGCTTTCTGCGTCTTCCATACTACAGACTTCCTTGAAAAATGGTTCCCATTTTCTATCTTCCTGGGCTACACAGGCCAGAACTTGCACAAAAGACAAGAAGAACAGCAGGACGAATCTCATGACAGATGTGGTATAAAGGTGAAAGGTGGTTAGTAGAATTGAGGGGAAGCCAATCTATATGCTTCCCCTCACAATAGGATTCTCCGCGTGAGTCTTATGCGGTCATCTCCTTAAGTTTCTTCAACAGGGCGAACATGACAAGTGCACTGATCAGGCAGAGTGCAATAAGGATACCCCAGTTGTACATCAGAGGAATTCTGTTCCACAACATAGACGGGATGGAACTGAGGTAATTGCCGATGGCAGTTGCTACAAACCATCCGCCCATCATCAGTCCCTTGTACTTGGGGGGTGCCACTTTTGATACAAACGATATACCCATAGGAGAAAGCAAGAGCTCAGCCAATGTCAATGTAAAATAGGTGGAAATCAACCATCCGGGAGACAAAATGCTTTGAGTGTCATCTTTCAAGTCCATAGGAGAAATGAGCCCCTTTGATGCCAAAGTGATGACGCCAAATCCAAGGGCAGCAACCAACATACCCCATGCGATACGCGTCGGCGCACTTACTTCCTTGCCACGATTGGCCAACGCACCGAAGAAGGCCATACTGAATGGCGTCAACGCTACGACAAAGAAGGGATTGAACTGTTGGAAGTCAGACGGTTGCGCATAGGTAGGATTTTCCATTGCGGCATACAGGAAATAAGCTCCTGCCAAAAGAAGTACAGTTGCTACGCCACAAATGACACGATTCTTCATCATCTTGGACTGGAACGTAGCAAAGCCGGTATACACGGCTATGGCGACAAGCGAGAGGCTGAAAATATTGAAACCTATTCTCATCGGTCCGGATACCTTCAAGTCTGTGTACTTCTTGGCGAAAAACGTCAAGGCAGATCCATTCTGATGGAATGCCATCCAAAAGAAGATAACGACAGCAAAGACAAGCAGCAATGCGACAATACGATCCTTGGTCTGCTTGGGAGTAAGCGTCTCCACTTCAACACTCATTTCTTTGGCTTGCTTGGCGGTAACGTCAGCATGCTTGAACCATCCGCGGAACGCAAAATAGATAATGGCAGATACGACAAGGGATACACAGGCAACTCCGAAGCAAAGGCCGTAAGCTCCATACAACGCCTCAAGATACTTTGGATCCTGATTAGCTGCGTCATACATGAAACCATATTGCGACAGGTAGACATTGGTAATCCATTTGGCCATTGAAGGCGCAAACATGGCACCGATATTGATAGCCATATAGAAAAGGCTGAAAGCAGAATCGCGACGGGAAGAATACTTGGGGTCATCATATAGATTGCCCACCAGTACCTGGAGATTTCCCTTGAACAGTCCTGTACCTACAGAAACACAAGCCAAGCCTGCAAACATGGATACCAAACCTACGGTATCTGCACCCGTGGGAATGGCCAAGCCCAGATATCCGAGAAACATCGTTGCAAATCCGATAGTAACGCATTTTCCGTATCCGATGGCATCGGCGACCATTCCTCCTATAAGTGGAGCAAAATAAACCACAGCAAGGAAGATAGCGTATACTTGTCCTGCCTGCGACTCTGACCATCCAAACTTGGCCTGCATGAACAGGGTAAAAATGGCAAGCATCGTATAGTATCCGAACCGCTCACCGGTATTGGCCAAAGCCAATGCATAAAGACCTTTTGGTTGTCCTTCAAACATAAACAATTATTTAATAGTTAATAAATATTCTATTGCGAGCAATGGAATCTAAGGCTTTTTACTCTTTGTTATATCAAACAAGTAGGTCAGTTTGACAACAATGGCACTATTGTTAGATTTCGCGAAATAGTCTCTCTTCGAGTCTCCGTATATATTGCCCAACCCATAGTAATACCGGCCTTCCAGAATGAAGTGGCCTACCTTCGGAACCGTATATTCGACACCCAATCCAGCTGCAATGCCATAGTCAAATTTATTTTCGACGGCCATCGTGTCCTGTGCACATACCTGGCTTGCTCTGTCAGTAACATTTCTGTTGGCAAAATCGAAATTGGTTGTTGTCTTTTCATTCAACAAAAATCCAAATTGTGGACCAACCTGAAAAAAGAACTGAAAGCCATGGTTCTCCTTTCCCCAAGCCAAATGGGCAAAGATGGGTATCTGCAGATAGTTCAGCGTCCTTTCATATTGCTCCGCTACTCCCGACACGGAGTTCAACACAGGTTGGTTTTTGGTATCCCGGATGTTTTCTTTCCATCCCATTTGAGTATAGTTGACCTCTGCGTAAATAGAACAAATGGTTTTGAAATATTTTTCGCATACATAGCGGGTCGAGAATCCAAATGTCGTACCTGTATGCATATTCTGTGTCACCTTAGGAGTAAATCCGACATTGCTTAATGCATAGCCGGCATTGGCTCCTATAGAGAAATCATTGCGGTGTTGTCCTATCTGTCCCATTATTTCCATAGATATGCCCAAAAGAAAAACGGAAACGAGAATCTTAAATCTGTTCATACTTTCACTATCAATAATTTATGGACTCCAAGGAGTGGTTGGTCTTATAATGGACAAGCATAAAACAGCTATTCTGCATACCGCCATTCCCTACACGCTTGAAGTTAAGCGGAGTCTGAATGGGGATATAGTCTGTTTGCCCTTTTACTCCAGAAAAGGCTGTACCATACTTATGGATGCCTTCTATAAAGAAACGTCCATGGTCATATCCGGTAATGGCAAAGCGTGGAAGCGCAACGCGCATATCCTGCCGGAACCATTTACGGTAAGCATTCTCCAAGCCCTTGGTGCGGGCAGACAATGGGTTGTAGTAAAATGTTGTCGGAATATAGGTGTCGTATTTATAAAAATAGTCCAAGTAAACCTTCGTATACATCAGCCACTCTGTATATCCGTACAATGAAATCTGTATCTGGGGATTTACGGCTTTGAGTCCATCTATCTTTGCCAGGGCAATATTCAGTTCAGGAGACCGTGCTGTATTCAGAACGATGATATTCCGGACACTTCCGCTGAAAGCCTTGGCGAAATTCTCTTCCGAGGATTTGAGATTTGTAATACTGTACTTTATGCCTTTTGCGTCAAGCTTCTTCCGCAAGCCAAAAGTGAACGAGCCTTTACGACTTGTTGTATCATTGCAATCGATGAAAATGGGGTGACATTGGGGAAACCTTTCCATAAAGGCGTCAATGGAAGATTCAGTGATTTTCTCAGCCGACTGGTAGACCTGGAATATCTGTGTATTTGCGGCAACGTCATTTCCCGTTATGGAAAAAGGTATCACCATGCGTATGCCGTAGGTTTTGCAAAAATCAGCCATAGGCTTCACTTGCTTGGAATACAATGGTCCAATGATAAGATTGCAATTAGAGGCATCTTCATCAAGCAGTGTCTGACGTACGTCAGCATCAATGGACACATTCCATGCATGAATGTCAGTGCTTATACCCTTGGCACGCAAACTGTCACAAGCAATCAGCAAGCCCCGGTAATACTCTGTCATACGCTGACCGTCACCGTCCTCATTGTGCAAAGGCAGCATCACACCAATGCGCACAACGCCGTCTTTTGTCGGTTTTGTGGCCGTATTGGCAGAAAGGGTTGAAGGCGGAGTAGACGTGGAAGACGGGTACGGAATGAGTAGTTGGTCGCCTTTCTTCAAGACATATCCCGATTCGCCCATATTGGGATTGGCCTTCTGTAGTTCTTCTACAGTGATCCCATATTTATGGGCTATACCATAAACGGTATCTTTTTTCTTTACCTTATAAAGGTCTTGCCATTTGGGCGTTTGTGCATATGCTATGGCAGCCATCGACAATAGAACGAACAACAGAAACCGTTTACAAGGGCAATATTTCATCATTTTCATTTTTTCTATAGAATGCAGACATTCTGCTTTATACTTCTATTGCAAAAGTACGCAAAATATATGGAAAGTGCATGCTGCGCGTCAAAATTTATAGGGAGCGTCACTTTTATTCCGAAATATTGTCTTCTTCTTTGAGCATCTTTTCCAGCTCGTCTTGTGTCTTTGTAAGTTTCGCCCTACACAACCGAATAAGTGTCTGGGCTTTCTTGAGGCTTTCGCATACCTCATCCAACCCCATATCGCCGTTTTCCACCTTGTTTACGATTGTTTCCAGTTGAGCCACAGCCTCTTCGTATTTTAATGTTTCCTTTTTCATAAAAAGTCATTTTTGTACTATAGATTTCACTTTTCCACTTACTAAAGTCGTTTCAAGAATATCCCCCGCCTTCAGTTTTCTGGAAGACGTCAGTATCTTTCCGTTGTGCGTCGTAATGCTGTATCCGCGTTTGAGCAATTGCTGAGGATCGAGTAATTTCGTTTGCTTTTCAAGCATAAGCAGACGTTGTTGCTCGTGTAATACACATTGCCGGATCTCTGTCCGCAATTTTTCCTGTATGCCGTCAATTTTCTGGGCGGACGACATCAGCCGTTGGTAGGCTGCATGCCTTAAGGCGATATGACAGCTGCTCAATTCCGCGTCTTTGGAAGAAATGTAGTTGTTCCCCAAGATGGGTAACTTTTCAGACAATCGGAGCACCCGGTTTCGCTCGGTTTCCAAGATATAGTGTATTCGCAGCCGTAATGAGGCGTCAGCCCTTTCTATACGTGTCCACACTTTCTGCAGATTGTCTACCAGTAAGGCAGCTGCGGCGGTGGGCGTTTTCACACGCGTATTCGCAACCATATCGACAATGCTCTCGTCGCGTTCGTGGCCGATGCCGGTAATAATCGGCAATGGGAAGTTCGCCACATTTTCAGACAATGTCAAGGTATCGAAACCAGACAAATCGCTGGTGGCTCCGCCACCGCGAATAATGACCACTACGTCATAATTATCGACTTGATCATAAATTTGGTCAAGAGCAGATACTACGCTTTTTTCCACCTGTTCACCTTGCATAATTGCCGGAAACAGACACACATCGAAAAAGAAACTGTTGCCATTTTCTCTCAGATGAGTGCAAAAATCTTCATAGCCAGCTGCATTTGCACTTGAAATGACGGCAATGCGTTGTGCAAACATAGGTATGCACAGTTCCTTCTGCAAGTCAAAAACACCTTCCTCTTTCAGTTGCTTGATGATTTCATTTCTCCTGCGCACCATGTCCCCAATGGTGAATTCGGGGTTGATGTCTGAAACGATCCATGAAAATCCAAACGCCTCATGAAAATTTGCGTGCACCTTGATCAGAACCTTGATACCTGCCTTGAATAGTTGTCCGGTAACCTTCTCAAAGTCCAGCCGGAGCAAAGTCCATACGTTTCTCCAACAAATGGCAGACGCCTTGGCTATGGGCGTACGGCTGACGTCGTCTTTTTGGACCATTTCCATATAGCAGTGTCCTCCGGCCTCTCTTACATTGGCCAATTCGGCTTCAACCCAGTAAAAGCCGGGCATTGAAGTATGGATACATTCGGCAAGGATGTTGTTCAATTCATAAAGGGTCAATGTATTGGCCATGCACAAAATCGCAAAAAATAAGTTTCACTATATATGAAAAACAAAGCCTACGTTAGGCGATTGTCGCAAGATTGTATACTCGTGACAATCGCCAACGCAGGTGTATATGCAAGACGATCGGCCAAGGGTCTAGGTCCTATTCACATTGTTATTGGTGTTGATCTCTCAAAAGATCATTTACGGTCTTGACGGGATTGAAGGTGGCGATAGGTACTTCTACAAAAACAGTATTCCAGTCGCTCATTGCTCCATTCCAAAGTCCGGGAAGCTCAAGCGCTTTCAGGTCCTTTCCGTTTTTGCTCTTGGAGCTGACAAATCCGGTAGATTTGTCTACATAATCAGGCAAATGGAATGACGCACCCTTGTAGTTCTTGATACCGCAAACAAGGTCAACAGGATTGAAATGAGTTCCTCCCTTGAACATCTTCATGTACTCGTCATTGTTCTTGTCAATTTGGCTGGATTCCAAGATTTGAAGGCTGACTGTTCCGTCTTGATTATAGCAAAGGAACGGGCCACCGCCAGGTTCGCCGACATTCTTTACGACTCCGCATATTCGCATAGGGCGATTGAGCTTTTTATGAAGGTATACGGCTAACTCATCATCGGACATCTTGATACGGTCAGGATTCTTACAATACAACTTTTCTTCCAAGAAGGTACTGATTTCTTCCAGCTGCTCCTTGGTGTAATCCTTTGTATCCAGCAGATTCAAGTATTTGAACGACATTTTCTGCAGATGTACCAAAAGGCCAGCAAGAAGTTTCTTGTATGTGACTGTCTCCTGTTTCAGACGGTCGGGTACAACATTGTCGATATTCTTGATGAAAACTACATCGGCATCTATGTCATTAAGATTTTCAATCAGAGCCCCATGGCCACCAGGACGGAACAACAAACTACCATCCTCATTGCGGAAAGGCGTATTGTCAGGATTGGCGGCTATAGTGTCGGTGCTCGGCTTTTGCTCGGAAAATGAGACATGAAATTTCACGCCGTAAGCCTGTTCGTACTTTTGCTTCTTTTCTTCCACCTTCTTCTTGAACAGTTCCAGATGGTCATGCGAAACCGTGAAGTGGATATTGGCTTCCCCCTCACAATTTGCATAAAGGGCAGCCTCCACCAAATGTTCCTCCATCGGAGTGCGCGGTCCATCTTCATAATTATGGAAAAGCAATAGGCCCTTGGGAAGAGAACCATAATTGAGACCTTCTTTCTCAAGCAAATTGGCGACAACAGGCTTATAGCCCCCCCCATCCATCAATTTGCAAAGACCTTTGCCCTCATTTTCCTTGCATTTATTGCAAAGCTCTTTGTGGAATGCGAATTTCTTGATATTGTCGAAAAAAGTATGTTCAAATTCTGTGGTCGGTACATCGTAATCGGCGGTCAGAAAAGAGAATAGATTCTTGAACATACGGCTTGCGGCTCCACTTGCAGGAACAAATTTCACAATACGATGGCCTTCAGCGGAAGTGTACTCACTCCATTCGGCCAGAAATTGTTCCTGCTCGCTTTCACCGAGAGCTACGATGCCGTTTCCTACAGCAGCGGCTGACTCAATTTTCAGGAACGGGAAGCCTTGCGCGATTTGCTGCAATTGTTGTTCCACCTGTTGGGCGGTAATGCCACGCGAGGAAATTTGTGTTAGATCTTGTTCTGTCAACATAGTTAGATAGTTTTGAATGACATATTTACGGGTTTTCGATACAAAAATAAATACTTTTTCCTTAAACACGAAACTATCACGGTATTTTTTGTAACTTTGTCTGATAATTAACATCAATCATTGGTAGTATGGAAGAAAAATTCAAGTTTACAACTGAGGAAGGCCGCGAAATTGTTGCCATAGCAAAACGGCTCAAAGAAGTACTCCATGACTCTTTGCAACCTGACGACGAAAGAAAGCTGAAAATACAACTCACTTCTGAAATCAAAAACGGACAAATACAGCGGGATATATTCGGACTGAACCCGATACTTCTGAGTTTCCAGACGGCAATGCTGGAATATGAAGAAATCGGAATGAAACGGGACTGTATACTGGCAATACTCCTTTACAACAGCATTGTCTGCGGTAATACGACAGAAGAAAATATACGTAAGGAATATGGACAAAGTGTGGCACAAATCATCCATGGACTGGTACGTATCCACGAACTGTACAGCAAAAATCCCATCATAGAGAGCGAGAATTTCAGGAACCTGCTTCTCTCATTTGCCGAGGATCTCCGGGTAATACTCATAATGATTGCTGACCGCGTAAACCTTATGCGGCAAATACGTGACGTGAGCAACGAGGAGGCACGGCATCGTGTAGCCGAAGAGGCCAGTTACCTCTACGCTCCTTTGGCCCATAAACTTGGACTATACAAGCTCAAAAGCGAACTTGAGGATCTCAGCCTAAAATACTTGGAACACGATGCCTACTACATGATCAAGGAAAAACTGAACACGACGAAGCGGGCTCGCGACTCATATATTGATCGGTTCATCACTCCTATCAAGGAGAAATTGGACGAGATGGGCATTCATTGCCACGTCAAGGGACGGACAAAGAGTATCCATTCCATTTGGCAAAAGATGAAGAAGCAGAAATGCGGCTTCGAGGGCATATATGACCTTTTTGCCATACGCATCATCATTGATTCCCCTATTGATAAGGAAAAAATGCTGTGCTGGCAGACATATTCCATGATTACAGACATGTACCAGCCTAATCCCAAACGTCTTAGAGACTGGCTGTCTGTTCCCAAATCCAATGGATATGAGAGTCTGCACATTACTGTGCTTGGACCGGAAAACAAGTGGGTGGAAGTCCAGATCCGTACAGAACGTATGGACGAAATCGCAGAACGCGGTCTTGCAGCTCACTGGCGCTACAAAGGCATCAAAGGCGAAGCCGGTCTCGATGAATGGCTCGGAAATATCCGCAGTGCACTGGAAACCAACGATGACGTGCAACTGATGGACCAATTCAAGATGGATCTATATGAGGACGAGGTTTTCGTGTTTACGCCAAAAGGAGATCTGTTCAAATTTCCGAAGGGGGCAACAATTCTTGACTTTGCCTACCATATACACTCGGGCGTCGGCAACAAGTGTGTCGGTGGACGCATCAATGGGAAAAACGTGCCCATACGCGAAGTGCTGCATTCCGGTGACCAAGTGGAGATTCTCACCCAAAACAACCAAAAGCCCAAACAGGACTGGATGAACATAGTCAAAACCAGTCGTGCTAAAGCCAAATTGCGTCTGGCCCTCAAAGAAACTCAAGTCAAAGACGGACTTTACGCCAAAGAGATGCTGGCGAGAAAACTCAAGAATCGGAAAATCGAAATCGATGAGAGTACGATGTCACACCTTATAAAGAAACTGGGCATCAAAGAAATGTCTGATTTCTACAAGCAATTGGCCGATGAAAAATTGGACATCAATAACATCATAGAAAAATACCTTGAAGTACGCAACGAGGAAACCAACGTCAAAGCTGCACCAACACGGTCTGCAGAAGATTTCAATTTTGAGACTTCCAACGACGAAAACGCAAAAGGCGGCGATGATGTTTTGGTAATTGACCGTAATCTGAAAGGCGTAGACTATTCATTGGCGAAATGCTGTCATCCTATATACGGCGATCCTATTTTTGGGTTTGTCACCGTCACAGGCGGCATAAAAGTCCACTGTCAGAATTGCCCTAATGCACCAGAGCTGCGAAAACGGTTCGGATACAGAATTGTCAAAGCGAAATGGAGCGGAAAGGGCACATCACAATACAACATAACATTGCGCATTGTCGGCAACGATGACATCGGTATAGTGAACAACATCACAAGCATCATCTCGAAGGAAGAAAAGATAGTGATGCGCTCCATCAATATTGACAGTCACGACGGACTGTTCCGCGGTAACCTCGTTGTGCAAGTAGAAGGCACACAACGACTTGATTCGCTATTGAAGAAGATAAAAACGGTAAAAGGCGTCAAAACCGTAACACGCCTTTAGACACGATACAATAGAGCAGAACACCTTTTCCCAAGTGTTCTGCTTATTTTTTATTCTTCATATTGCCTTAATGCAGAAAGGAGCGCATTGTTCTGATTCTTTGTCCCTATGGTGATTCTCAAGCAATCTTCACACATAGGAAAACATGAACAATCTCTGACAAGAATATTGTGCTTCATCAAATATTGGTATACACTATGCGCATTGCGCATTTTCACCAAAAAGAAATTGGCATCGGTCGGATAAACCTTCAGACAGAAAGGCAACAGGCTGAAAGCGCTTGCAACTTGTTGTCGCTCCAGCATAATGGACTTCTGCCATTTCTCAATATCATACGGATTGTCCAACTGTTTGATGGCGTATTGCAGGCTTGGTGTACTGACATTGGGGTATGTCTGTACCTTGCGTATGTTTTCTATGATGTCACTTGCACCAAAGGCAGCAGATATGCCTATCCCAGCACATCCCCACTCGTTTGATACATTGCTTATTATTACCAAATTGCGATATTTCGATAAAGTATTCAATATACTTTTTCTAGAGGAGAACACAGCATATGTTTCGTCTACAACAACAATCCCTCTAAATCGGTCAAGCAAATGTTTCAGTTCATCTTCTTTCCATATATTTCCGGTCGGATTGTTGGGAGAACTTATCCAGATTATCTTTGTGTGATTATCGCATTCACTTAGGACACGTGTTGCCTCCACATGAAAATCTCTATCTGTCAGAACCCTTCGGTACTCGACGGCATTTGTCTCCGCATACTTCTTGTATGGATTTGCTGTCGGTTCGACGGCCACAACATTGTCAATATGCGCCCGACATACACAACGGTAAAGAATATCGATGAATTCCTCGACACTTGTACCTATGCAAATATTATTTTCGCGAAGATACTTCATTTCGCACATTCGACGAACGAGTTGCGCTGGATTTGAGACGGGCATTCTGTTGTAATCCATATTGTATGGATTCTCATTATTGTCAAGAAAAATAGTGTCTTCATTCCATTCCCTGCATACACGAACATTCTGCTCACCGCCGGTAGCATGGCGGATATTTGGATTTAAAATATTTTCCAAACTAAATTCGTTTGTAGCCTTGGTCTCATTTTGTGCCATAAAATTGTGTGACTTTTGATACCAATGAAACATCCCCCGCCAAGTTCAGCGTACCTTTTCTGGACCTCCATTGGGAAAATTGAGAAATATCATTAAATAACTTAGCAAAAGTAGATATTTTCAATGATGTAAGCAAAAAATGGAGTAACTTTGTTCGGTTTATGCATATACCACATACATACATATTGTCTTTACTTCTGGTAATTTATGGCTGCACAGACAAAAAGTCTGTGGAAACGACGCCGTGGGGGGAAACTGTAGGGAAAGAAAACGGAAAAGAAGTCACATCAGAGAATTTCTCGTTTGCAGATATCCAAAACAACGGCGAGATGATCATGCTTACAATAAACGGGCCTGACACATACTTTGACTACCATGGCAAAGGCATGGGCACTCAGTTCTTGCTTTGTCAAAAGTTTGCCCAGCAAATAGGGGTATCTTTGCGAGTGGAAGTCTGCAAAGACACTACAGAAATGTTGAAAAGGCTCAAAGATGGAGATGGGGACGTCATTGCCTATCAGTTGGCACAGAATATTTCAGGTGTCAGGCATTGCGGATACGCCATTGATTCGCTTCATACCTCATGGGCCGTCAATGAGAACAACACGGATCTTGCCGATACACTCAGCCGTTGGTACAAACCCAACATGATTGCACAGATAAAAAAAGAAGAAGATTACTTTTTCTCTTCCCGAAGCGTTACCCGCCACGTCTATGCCCCTATGCTGAATGCCTCAAGAGGGACTATTTCCGTTTATGACGGACTTTTCCAAAAATACGCGCCGCAAGCCCGATGGGACTGGCGCCTGATCGCAGCCCAATGCTACCAAGAGTCCGCCTTCGACAAGAATGCTAAATCATGGGCCGGAGCATGCGGACTGATGCAGATAATGCCCACCACGGCCAATACTGTAGGCTTGAATATAGCTGATATCTACGAACCTGAAGCAAATATCGCCGCCGCTACCAAATACATAGCATTTCTCAACGATAAATTTCGGGATATCCCCAATCTAAACGAGCGGCGGCTCTATGTACTGGCCAGTTACAACGGCGGATTTTTCCACATTCGTGATGCCATGGCACTTGCCCGAAAAAACGGCCGCAACGCCTATAAATGGTCTGACGTGTCCGAATATGTATTGAAACTCAGCCAACCGGAATATTTCCGTGATCCGGTCGTGAAATACGGATACATGCGCGGTTCAGAGACGGTCGCTTATGTAGAAAGTATTTGTGCTCGATGGGCAAGATACCGCGGTTTCGCGCATGGAGGAAATTCATCGTCCTTTTCCAGCGGAAATGCAACTCCACGCAAATCGCGCCATAAAAACAGATTTTCCAAATAACCGTGCTCTTTTTCGCGCCAAAAGGCAATACACAATGTTTGAAACTTGAAACGTCGTACTCGCCCAATAACTATTTGAGAACAAAAGCCCTAATAATCCGAACATCCTCTATGGGACGGTCGTTACTGTCCGTTTCTACCCACTGTATATTCCGAACAACGTCAAGACCCTCAACCACCTCTCCAAATACGGTGTATTGCCCGTCCAGATGCGGTGTGCCACCATATTTGAGGTAAGCATCGCGGACTTCTTCGGGAATGCATACTGAATTTTTATCCGAAGCAGACAGTTTATCTTCAAGCTCATCAAATTGGCTCTCCGTAAACCGACGACCGTAAACTATATAAAACTGCGACATCGATGACTGCCTTTCAGAATTTTCCGTATCAGGTTCTCGGGCTGCTCCCACAACTCCTCTTTTGTGAAAGAATTGCGGGTACCGTATCTCTGCAGGTACCGTGTATGCTTCTGGTGAGTCACCAAGCACTTGCCCTGGACGTGCATTTCGACTGGCAGAATCTCCAGCTTGTATCATAAAACCGGAGATAACCCGATGAAAGAGTAAACCGTCAAAAAATCCGGACTTTACCAACTTAATGAAATTATCACGGTGCTTGGGCGTTTCGTTATAGAGGGAAATGCGTATATCGCCCATCTGGGTTTCCAACAACACCTCATGACGCAATGAGTCCTGGCTCCTTGCGAACAACGTTATTAATAAGACAAAAAATAATGTTATGGCCGTTTTCACATCTTTCATACACAAAGATTTCTTTAATCCAACGGGATAGTGTATCACAGATTGGCTTATTTTAAATAACTCTTCACACGTTCAAAATAGCGCTGAGTCCGTTTTACACTATAATTCATTCCGCCATTCCACGATCTGATGGCCTTTTCAATATCATTGAGCGGATTAAAATAAGACTGAATCAGCAGAAACATCTCCTTGGATTTCTCTATACTGAAGCGGTCACGCAACGTAAACTTCTTTTTGCTTTTACGCTTGCGCAAAATGTCATTGCATTCTGCCACCAATATGGGAGTAATCTGCATGGCACCACACGAGTTTCCACACTGGGCCTTGGCATTCCCCTCACTTTCTACTTGAATAATGGCCTGCATTACAGGCTCCCAATCGAAATCGCCTGTTGCAGAACTTGAGCTAACAGGCAAATTACTACCAGATACATTCGAGCTTAACTCTGCCCATGCACTAACATTACATCCCAAAGAAAACAATACAAAAAATACAATCTTTAATGTTCTTGTCATACTTATTGATTTTTGGAACCTGGAAAATGAAGCAATGGTGAACAATCCATATCGATGCAACATTTTACCTCAAGTATCATCACTAAAATAATTGATGAAATCATTTTGACCAAACATCGGCCAAAATCTTGCAAGGCTCCGTTAATACTAAGGAATAACCTCTCCACAACAAAAAGAGCCGGATATTCTCTAAACTCGCTTGCGAAATTACACAAAATAAATGATTTGTGCAAATTTATACGGAGCGCATTTTGTTAATTTAAGAAATCACGACAACAATAAAGTTTTTGTGTATCAGCAGAATAATACAAAAATTCCCCTTTTGTTCAATATTTTTCTTTCTCTCCTAACGCTTGTGCATTAAAAGTTTTTAACCTTGTTACGGTTCTAAATTTCTTTCGCATCCTTTGTCCTATTCGTTTTTTTTCATTTACTTTGCAATATAAAGTAACTAAAACCTTATTCTTATGACAAACACGACAGAAACAGAAAATCTCTGTGGCCTGAGACGTGAGGACTTCCAAACCACCATCAACGGCAAACAAACAGATTTGTATATATTGCACAACGATCAGGGAAACGAAGTAGCAATTACGAATTATGGTGGTGCAATCGTTGCCATAATGGTACCCGACAAGAACGGAAAGCATGCCAATGTTATCCAAGGCCATGACAACATACAGGACGTTATCGATTCCCCTGAACCATACCTCTCTACACTCATTGGCAGATACGGAAACCGGATCTGCAAAGGAAAATTCCAAATCGGAGGAAAAGAATACCATTTGTTCGTCAACAACGGTCCAAACTCCTTGCATGGAGGCAAGAAAGGCTACAATGCAAAAGTATGGGACGCTCTCCAAATGAATGAACACACTCTCGTTCTTAAATATGTGAGTCCTTATGGAGAAGAAGGCTATTCGGGCGAGATGAAAATAACGGTTGTCTATTCTTTCAACAACGACAACGAACTTGCCATTGAATACATGGCAACCACGAACAAGAAAACCATTGTCAACCTTACAAATCACGGTTTCTTCTCTCTTGCAGGAATTGCCAATCCAACGCCAACCATTGACAATTTGATTTGCCAAATCAACGCCGATTACTATTTGCCCATTGATGAGACATCCATTCCGACAGGCGAGATTCGCCTTGTCAAGGGAACGCCTTTCGATTTTCGCGAAGCCAAGCCATTGTGCCAGGATATAGATGCGGACAATGAACAGATTCGCCATGGTGCCGGGTATGACCATTGTTATGTACTCAACAAAAAGGAGGAAGGAGAACTGAGTTTTGCTGCCAAGATAACAGAACCCGTCAGCGGACGCACTATGGAAGTCTACACGACAGAACCCGGTGTCCAGCTTTATACCGACAATTGGGCAGACGGATACAAAGGTCAGCACGGAGCAACCTTCCCGCGTAGAAGTGCTGTCTGCTTCGAAGCCCAACACTTCCCAGACTCGCCCAACCATCCGTATTTCCCCTCAGTCGTATTGAAACCTGGTCAGCAATATACCCAAAAGACCATCTATAAATTTGGAGTAAATAAATAGGGGAAGTCATTCAATCTGGAAATCTATTGACAACTATTAAAGTGATACCTTAAATCACATTTTAATATTAAGCGAATATTTCGAACAAACGCCCTACCCTATGGGTATAATTCTTCGCATGATTTCCACTACCATAGAAAACAACAAACAAAAATAGAAAAATGGAAACAAATCAATCCTCAAAAAAACATGGTAGCATCATCGCTATATTTGCGATGATCTTCCTTTTTGCCATGATTGCCTTTGTGACAAACTTGTGTTCACCAATGGCAGTCATCTTAAAGAACGCTTTCAAAGTACCTGAGTCCTTGGCCCAGATTGGCAATTATGGTAACTTCGGTGCCTATTTGGTAATGGGTGTTCCAGCTGGCCTTCTCATCCAAAAGTTCGGTTATAAGCAAACTGCACTTATGGCCCTTCTTGTGGGCATTATCGGTTTGATTATACAATGGCTTAGCGGCTCAACCGGCTTCATTGTTTACCTTATCGGTGCGTTTGTTTCCGGTCTGTGTATGTGTATGCTGAATACCGTTGTCAACCCGATGCTAAACCTTCTTGGCGGCGGCGGTAATACAGGAAACCAATTGGTACAAATAGGTGGCGTTTTCAATTCGGCTGCAGCGGTTTGCGTATACATACTTATGGGAAGTCTCATTGGTGATGCCGCAAAAGCAAAAGTATCGGACGCTACGCCGGCTTTGCTCATAGCCTTGGCTATATTCGTCTTTGCATTTATTGTCATCTTTGCAACAAAAATCAAGGAGCCCCAGCAGAATTCCAGTTCTTCCACAACTTCCAACGGAAACTACAGTTGCTACTCATTCCGCCACTTCAAATTAGGCATGCTCGCCATCGCCGTTTACGGTGCTGTAGAGGTTTGTCCTCCGACATATATTATGTCATACCTGACCGCAGCACCCGATGCAGAAAATCCAGGTTTGGGCATGGATGCTGGCTACTGCGGAACGCTTAGCGCAGTCTACTTTATCTTCATGCTTATTGGCCGATTTGTTGGAGGTATGGTCGGCGGCTTGGTTTCGGCCAAGAAAATGATTGCCACTGTAAGTACTGTTGCTATCATACTTGTCGGTGCCGGCATGTTGCTTCCGACCGATATAATGGTTAAGTGCCCTGGTATTGACTATTCGTCTCTAAACCTTGTATGGGGAAAAATCCCTGTCGGAATATTTGCATTCCTGCTTGTAGGACTTTGTGCGTCTGTAATGTGGGGCGGCATCTTCAACCTTGCAACTGAAGGATTGGGCAAATATACTGCTGCCGCATCAGGCGCATTCATGATGATGGTTGCCGGTTTTGCCGTTATGATCGGTATTCAGGCTTTGGTTATCGATTTTACCCATAGCTACATTATGAGTTTCATCGTAGTACTACTGAGTGCCTTCTACATTCTCTACTACGCACTTGCCGGATCAAAGAATGTCAACACGGACATTCCCGTAGAATAATTATCATAGAAAGGGCTTGACAACCTCCAACCAACGGATAAAAGCAAGCCCTTCTCTAAATTGCCTGTCATATATTAACCAAGGTGGTTATATATCGCCACCATAAAAAACATTTGATAATGGATATAGAATTTGTAAGAAGCCGTTTCATCAAACATTTTGATGGAAAGACCGGCAACATCTATGCATCTCCGGGCCGTATAAATCTTATCGGAGAACATACAGACTATAATGGGGGTTTCGTATTCCCTGGAGCCGTTGACAAAGGCATCATGGCAGAAATACGTCCCAATGGCCTCAATACGATCATGTGCTATTCTATCGACCTGAAAGACCGCGTCGAGTTCAAGGTCGATGATCCAGAAGGTCCCCGTGCAAGTTGGGCCCGCTACATCTACGGCGTCGTACAGGAAATGCGCAAACTCGGTGTCGAAGTCAAAGGATTCAATACTGCGTTTGCAGGTGATGTTCCCTTGGGTGCCGGTATGTCGTCCTCTGCAGCCCTTGAAAGTTGTTTTGCATTTGCCCTCAACGATCTGTTTGGAGAAAACAAGGTAAGCAAATGGGACATGGTGTTGGCCGGTCAAGCCACCGAGCATAATTATTGTGGCGTAAATTGCGGCATTATGGACCAGTTCGCCAGCGTCTTCGGTAAGGAAGGTTGCTTGATGCGTCTTGACTGCCGTAGCCGTGAATTCGAGTATTTCCCGTTCAAACCAGTCGGATACAAATTGGTACTGCTCAATTCTTGTGTAAAGCATGAGTTGGCCGGTTCTCCATACAATGATCGCCGAAACAGTTGTGAAAATGTGGTTAAACATATTGCTGAAAAGCATCCCGAAGGCAAATTTGAGACACTACGCGACTGCACATGGGAGCAATTGGAAGAAGTACACGCTGAAGTCGGAGAAGAAGACTACAAGCGTGCCAAATTTGTTCTTGGAGAAAAAGACCGCGTACTTGCTGTCTGCGATGCCTTAAATGCCGGAGACTACGAGACCGTTGGACAGAAAATGTACGAAACCCATGAAGGCTTGTCAAAAGACTATGAGGTATCATGCGAAGAATTGGATTTCCTCAATGAAATTGCCAAAGCCAATGGCGTGACGGGCAGCCGAATAATGGGCGGCGGATTTGGCGGTTGCACCATCAACTTGGTAAAAGACGAGCTCTATGACAAATTCATTGCCGATGCAAAGGAAAAATACTTTGCTAAATACGGCAAACAGCCAGAAGTTTACAACGTTGTAATCAGTGATGGCTCTCGCAAGATCTGCTAGGATTTGCTGAAGTCAACAAAAGAAATCTCCCAAGGTTCGGTCAAGTACCTTGGGAGTTTTCGTTTGTTGTCAAATTTTTCGGGCACAGCTGCATAAGTCCGTGGCGATATAGTCTTGTTATCCAAAGATCATAGTC
>CAVHOL010000039.1:0-25726 GCA_963637655.1 bacterium
TTTGTATACACATTTAATTGTTCATAAATGTGTCTACCTATATCAGTATAAGACATGCGGTGGAGTAGTAGGGTCGCAGGACGGATAGAGTGGGGGAGAAAGGCGGATAGAATGGAGGAGAAAGGCGGATAGAGTGGGAGCGTAGGGCGGATAAAAAGACCGGATGCCTGTCGGAATCCGGTCTTGGAATATGGATGGGAATGTGAGAGTGGACGTGCCTGTGAGAACAGGAGCTTCTTTGAGACAGAACGCACAAGTGGAAAGGGGCGTCCGTCAGCGGTCCGCCATTACAGATTGAGCTTCTTGAGCAGGGCCTTGCTTTGTTCCTGTATGAAGCGCCCTTGCCGCGTGAGGTCTTCGCGCATGGCGTTGATGTCGTTGAACATTTCGGCGGCTGCGGTCTGCAGGGCGTTGGGCTGGCGCAGGCTGCGGTCGGCGTAGGGATTGACGATGATCTTGATACCCTTGGGCTGCAGTTCCACGTCGATGTCCTCGCCCGTGCTCACGGGGTCGCCGTCGTAGTGTATCAGACCGGGCGAGTTGCGGTGTATGTGGAGCTTGTGGCAACGGAAGGTCTTGATCTTGGAGTTGCGGTCGAGCGTCTTGTTGAACATGTCGATGCTGACCTGCGGCGCTTCGAATACGTCAAATGGTTCCATGATGACCACGTCGAGCAGTCCGTCGCTCATCGATGCCTGCGGGGCGATGTAGGCATTGTTGCCGTATTGTGAGGCGTTGGCGCAGGAGATGAGGAAGGCCTTGTACTTGTGGGTGCCGCTTTCGTCTTCGAGCACGTAGGTCTCGGGCTTGTACTTGAGGCCTTCGCGCAGGATGTTCTCTGCATAGGTGATGGGGCCGCGTTTGCCGGCCTCGGCAAATTTCTGGCTGATGAAGGCATCGAAGCCCATGCCGCAGGTACAGAAGAAGGGGTAACCGTTGATGATGCCGTAGTCGAGGTCGCGTATCTCGCAGATGTTGATCAGTTCGATACACTTGTGTACGTTCATCGGCAGAAGCAGGTGGCGGGCCAGCCCGTTGCCCGACCCGCAGGGGATGATGCCCAGTGCCGTGTCGGAGTGTACGATGGCACGTGCCACCTCGTTCACCGTACCGTCTCCTCCGATGGCCACGACGATGTCGGTGCCGTCGCTCTTGGCTTGCGTGGCGATCTCGGTGGCGTGGCCGGCGTATTGCGTGGTCACAATCTCGTAGTCGAATTTCTGCTTGTCGAGTTCCCTGTCGATGATGTCGGGGATGCCGGCTTTGCTTGATGTTCCGGATATGAGGTTGATTACGAAAATGATCTTTTTCTTCATCTTCTTGCTTTTGTGGCCGTTGGTGTGTGTCGGTCCGGCGTGCGCTTGCCGCTGTGCCGTCCGGTGTGTGTTGAATGACAAAGTTATGAAAATACTCTTATATTTCGTACATTCATACCCGTAAAAATCCCGAAAAGGCATATTTCTCGGAAAAACGGAACTTATGTAGTATCTTTTTTGTATCTTTGCGCCTTGTAACGGCGGACGCTGAAAGAAATTCACAATGATAGAGTACCGCCGGTTGTGGAATTATATTGATGCGTGGAATTTGCAGAACACGCTTGAACTGATCAAACTGGTTTTATTACACCTATTTATAATAGAATGGGACAATTACAAGAAAGATACAAAGCGTATCGCCTTCCTCAGAAGTTTATGGCTGAAGGCGTGTATCCCTATTTTCGCGAGATAACAAGCAAACAGGGCACTGAAGTAGAAATGGACGGACACAAAGTGTTGATGTTCGGATCGAATGCATATACCGGCCTGACCGGTGACCAGCGTGTCATCGATGCCGCCAAGGCCGCTCTCGACAAGTACGGTTCCGGATGTGCCGGAAGCCGTTTTCTCAACGGAACGCTCGACCTTCACGTACAGTTGGAGAATGAGCTGGCCGAGTTCATCCACAAGGATGCCACGCTCTGCTTCTCTACCGGATTTTCTGTCAATGCCGGTGTGCTTGCCATGGTGGTGGGCCGCGGTGACTATATCCTCTGCGACGACCGCGACCATGCCAGCATCGTAGACGGCCGCCGTCTGTCTTTCGCCCGTCAGCTGCACTACAAGCACAACGACATGGAAGACCTTGAGAACATCCTCAAGACCCTTCCCCACGAGGCCGTGAAGCTGATTGTGGTCGACGGTGTGTTCTCCATGGAAGGCGATCTGGCCAATCTGCCCAAGATCGTCGAGCTGAAGCACAAGTACAACTGTTCCATCATGGTAGACGAGGCCCACGGTCTCGGCGTGTTCGGCAAACAAGGCCGTGGCGTGTGCGACCATTTCGGACTGACCGACGAGGTGGACCTCATCATGGGTACCTTCTCGAAGTCGCTTGCCAGCATCGGCGGTTTCATCGCCAGCGATGCCGACACCATCAACTATCTGCGCCATACCTGCCGCACCTACATCTTCAGCGCTTCCAATACGCCTGCCGCTACGGCTGCTGCCCGTGAGGCCCTCCACATCCTGCAGCAGGAGCCCGAGCGCCTCGAGAACCTCTGGAAGGTGACCAAATACGCTCTGCGCCGTTTCGGTGAGGAAGGGTTTGAGATCGGCGAGACCGAGAGTCCCATCATCCCGTTGTATGTACACGATGTAGACAAGACCTTCCTTGTGACCAAGTTGGCCTATGACAATGGCGTGTTCATCAACCCGGTAATCCCGCCCGCATGTGCACCCCAGGATACCTTGGTGCGCTTCGCCCTTATGGCTACCCATACCGAGGAGCAGGTGGAGCGCGGCGTACAGATACTCAAGAAGATATTTGTAGAGCAGGGCATCATCAAGTAAGAAAACCCATATTTATAAGTTTGTGCGCACCCTGCGTGTGCGTACAGGAAAAGCCGGACTGGCGGTCTCTTTTCGTCGGCTTCCATGCGGATGGCCTGGCAGTGGGGACAGTCGTTCCGGCTTTCTTCTGTGTACCCCCGAAAACAATGAAAAACCTTTTCCATACATTCTCGCTCATCATCCTTTCGCTGGCGTTCTCACTGCATGTCTTTGGACAGGAGTCGCGACGCGAATTAGAGGCGCTGGCTACGGAGATACTCCGGCAGGCGTCGGTCACCGGATTTCATCCTACGGACGAGGCCTTGTCGCGGTTGGCTGCGTCGGGCAATGTCAGCATCGAACAGATCTGCAAACTGCATGAGCCGGACGATGCACGGCAGATACGCCTGTGCCACCGGCTGGTCGAGGCTGTTGTGGCGCGTACCCTGCAGGAGAACATACCCTCCTCTGCAGCTCAGGTGCGGTCGGGCATCAAAAAGGCCATGGACCGCAGCGACGATGCCGAGACACGCATTTGGCTGCTCGACCAGCTTGCCCTCTTCGCCTGTGTCGACGATGCCCCGCAGTTCGAACGCTATCTCGAGGATCCTCAGACGGCTGCCGCTGCTACCAAGGCCCTTGTCGCCTTGCCCGGCATCGGGGCGAGAATAGACTCGCTGGCCCGCGTAGCGCAGACGCCCGGCAACCGCTTTGCGCTGATTGCCAAGGCCCGCCATGGCGATGCCGCCGCTACCGGTGCGGTCAATGTGGCGGCCAAGGCTTCAGTGAATTCCAAACCGGCCGCCCTTCCTTTTTGGACTATAGATGTAGACAAGGCATTTGAGCGGCTCGGCGAATGCCGCGATGCGGTGGCGGACAGCCTGGCGCTGATAGACGACGTGCGGGTGTCGCTGCCGGCCCTCCTCTCGTGGGCCGGCCGGCAAAGCGGGGAACGCCGTACCGCGGCCCTTGTGCGCGCCGTGGCACGCATCTCCCAAGACGGCCTGACGGGAGAAGAACGTTATCTCATGCTCCGCGCCGCCGATGCGCTGCAGCCATGCGCAGACCTCCGCCGGAAAATCATACTCTTGCTGGGTGATACGCACTGCGTGCAGGCATTGGCGTATATCCGCCAATACTCTGATGTGGCTGAATATGCCGATGCCGTCGGCGTGGCCGTGCACGAGATCACGGCCCATGTACCCGAAACGGTCGGCGGCCGTCATGTGCGCACGTTGCTCAGTGTCGCCAAACATTCCTATGTGCGGCATTACGACGAGGAAGGCGCGGGTGCTGCTATCGACGATATTCTCGCCTGTCTTGACGGTTGCGGCGCAGAGGGCTATGAGCTGGGGCAGACTACCACGGCGATGGGCAAGCGCGGCTATTGGAACATGTACGAGGATATGAGCGATTGTCTTGTCGCCTTCGACTGGAAGGCTACTGGGACGCTCACTTTGCAGTTGCGCTCCATGCCTGTGGTCTTCTTTGACCGTGCGCTCGGTGTGTGTGTGGCCGGCAGCAGAAAGTGGCATCCCTTTGCGCCGATGGGCGAATGGTCGACGGCTCAAGTGCGTCTTGTATCCGGACGTGTCTCTGTCAGTGTAGACGGGCATACACTTATAGACAACGTGCCTTTGGGCACTGACGACGGAGAGGGGCAAATCAAAAAGTCCGGTTACATTGCCTTCAAGGCCGATGAGGACGGTGCAACGGTACGTCAGTTCTGTGTGCGTAGGAAGTAAGCAACTTATGGGTCGAAAAACTTGTGCGGTTGGAAAATAATGTGTACTTTTGCAGTCGCAAATTGCAAGCGGGGCGTAGCGCAGCCCGGTAGCGCTCCTGGTTTGGGACCAGGAGGCCGCAGGTTCGAATCCTGTCGCCCCGACAGGTTAGTAGGGTGTCTCTCAATTGGGAGGCATCTTTTTTTGTTTGTAGTATTGGGTTTATAATATATGTTTGTTTTTTTGAACATTTTTTTGCAAAATATTTGTTTGTTTCAGAAATAGTATATATATTTGCGGCATTAAGGATTGAATCACTTGACAAATGATGTCATTTGGTTCTGTAATGTTCGTTGGTGAATATTTAACGTCTTTACCCTATATTACATGGTGAAGATATATTATTAACAATAAAACTAAGGACTTATGGACAAAACTCGTATTGTAAAATTTCTCGATTCGTTGGAGGAGAGCGGACTCATGGCTGCAAACCAACAATCGATAGTGCTCCGTCCGGAAATGGATAATGTGACAGGTGCAGGACTTAATGACATTTGTACGAATAATGTTTCTAAATCTTGTACAGGTAGTGATATTCACAATTCAAGTTGTGTGAATAAGGGTGATGCATGCGCCGGCAGTATGAACCAAAACTGTATAAATGCACCTGCTGATTCGCAAAGCAAGAATTTGAGTACAGAATCGTGCAAATGATAAATCACTCGGTGCAGGAGAGGCTACTTTCTCTGTGATACTCATGAATTCTGAGATATTCCTGTTCTTTTTAATGCTGATTGTTGTCGGCTACTGCTTTATATAATGGCAATTGGCAATACCTGTAATCAATAAAACTCAAAATCTTATGAAACGTAATCTCTTGTTTCTGGCTTGTTTGTGTGTTGCGCTCACAATTTTTGCCCAGTCTTCCAATACATTGTCGGGTGTCGTAGTGGACGAGAAAGGTGATGCTGTGGAGAGCGCCGTCGTTTCCTGGTTGGCTTTGCCCGACAGTACGCATATTATCAATGGTGTAACAGATGCTGCGGGTCGCTTTTCGCTCGTTGCCCCTAAGTCAGTGCCCGACAGCAGTGTGGCGGTAGTGTCGTGTATCGGTTACGCGCACCTTGTGGCAGCGGTCGCTGCCGGAAACAGCAATGGATTACGCTTTGTCTTAACGGAAATATCTCATCATCTTCAAGGAGTTACGGTGACTGCCAAATCGACAATAAAGGGCGTTCCGGGAGGATATTCATTTACACCGGGCGGTGCAGACCTGTTGCTTCCCGACGGTAACGAACTGCTCAAAAATGTGCCGATGCTGAGTGGGGAAGAGGGTTCTTACAAACTGCTCGGAAAACAAAATGCCAAGATTTATCTCAACGGCCGGGATCCCTACATGGACTCGAGCATGTTGAAAGATTTGCTGGCCAATGTGAAGCCTGCAGACATAGAACGTGTGGAGTTGATCTTCAATCCCGGAAGTTCGCGTAGCGGTTCCGACACTGACGGTATAGTGAACATCGTATTGAAGCGCCGCCCGGATTTCGGATTCAGAGGAAGTGCGTATTGGGGTGCAAATGTGGAGAACAGCCATGTCGGAAACAGGGGCGATTTCGGCCTTTCCTATTCACATGGAAGGCTCCGTGCAATTGGGACCTTTACTCTCAGAATGACCAACAGCTATTCCAAGAGCGATGTGGAATACAACTTTTTTGACACCAAGGTGAATACCTCCAATATCTCAGTCCTAAAGGAAAAGGAGTACAAACCACGTTTCGGTGTGCTGCTGTCGTATGATTTGTCGCAGAAGAGCACGATAGGTCTTAGAATCATGGAAGATCTGACGTTCTCGAAGAATACGGATTTTACACATACGAAAAGTACGGATGCCGCCAATGTCGTCTCGGAGATTTCTACAAACAGAATCTATCGTACGCCCAGCGGCGCTAAGACCGATGCGACGCTGTTCTATTGTCTCATGACGGACAAACTGGGAGGAGGGTTGGACGTCAGCCTGAACTATACCAACAACCATGCCCCTACCCGTGACACGGTGACGTATGTCGGTGCAGGACAAGCCATATCCGCATATGCTCCGTTTGTACAAAATACTGGGTCTTCCATCAATGCCTGGCAGGCCGAAGCAAAGTACAAGAAGAATTTTCCGGACGGTTCCGATCTGAGTTTTGGCGTACAATGGAATCTGTCACGTACCGACCAGGACTTTCTGCATGCTGATTGGAAAAATGGGGCTTTCGTGCGTGATGACGGTCAAAGCAACCATTTTGTGTATGACGAAATGGTATCGGCCGTATTCGTCAATTACAATCGCCAGTGGAACAAAGTGTTCAGTTCTACCCTTGGTCTGCGGGGGGAACATACGCATACCTGTGCTGATCAGCGTACGACGAATGAGGTGTTCCGGAACAACTATTACAATATATTGCCAAATGTCGGACTGAGTTTCAGCATGGCCGGAAGCAAACATATTATAGAACTGGATTATGCCCCGTGGCTGAGCCGTCCTCTGTATGCGTTCCTGAATCCTTTTAAGGTTTGGACTTCGGCCAATACCTACCAGGTCGGCAATCCCGAATTGCGGGCGAACTTTTCGCACAGTGGAGAGGTCCGTTATACATTGCTCGGAAAGTATACACTTTCTCTGTGGGGTTGTACATCGTCTCATTCCTTCGCTGATTTTACGACGTCTGACGGGCAGAACAATACGGTCAAGTCTTATATTATGTATGGGCGTGAAAGATTTTTTGACGTGAGGTTGACTGGAAACCAAAGCTTTTTTAGGGGCCGTCTTCGGCTTTTTGCCTTTGTCGATGTCAATTACTGCAATTATGATGCCAGTGTGCAGGCCGTCAAGAGTTCGAGACATGCATGGAAACTTGTCACCATGGAGAGCGTGACGGGCTATCTGGAAAAGGACTATACCTCGGGAATCTCTGTTTTCTACATGTGGAGCGGACGCCAAGTCCAGCCGCAGCGTGTAGATGCTCCAAGTCATAGCTTGACTGTCTCAATATGGAAAGATTTCAAGTGGAACGGAAAATTGCAGCTCAGCTTCGATACCAACATGCCGTCCTCGTTCAAGCAGTCTTATGATATGCCCAACTATCATTATGCTTCCCGCATGTTGACATCGACAACGAAACTAAGCGTCTCTTATTTCCAGCGTTTCGGCAAGAAGAAAGTACGGGATGCCAAAGGCCATAGCGGAAACTCGTTCTCGGGACGTATGTAAATGTGGCGGTAGCGGGACGTATGTGCAATCGACAATATTGCAATCACTAAAAAACTCAAGATCTTATGAAGCGTAATCTCATATTGCTGGCCTATTTGTGCATGACTTGCCCGATGCTTGCACAGACATTCAATACATTGTCGGGTGTGGTATTGGATGAGAAGGGCAATGGAGTGGAAAGTGCAGTCGTCTCATGGTTGTCCTTGCCCGACAGTACGCTTCTTGTAAACGGTATAAGTGATGCGGATGGCCATTTCTCGCTGACTGCCCACAAGTCAGTACCCGACAGTACTGTGGCGGTGGTTTCGTGTATCGGCTACGCACGACTGGTGGAGGCGGTTGATGCAAAGAATACCGCTGACCTACATTTTGTATTGAAGGAGATGTCCCATCACCTTCAAGGCGTGACGGTGACGGCCAAGTCGAAGATGAAGGGAGTGCCCGGCGGATATTCCTTCACCCCTGGCGGTGCTGACCTGCTACTTCCCGACGGCAACGAACTGCTCAAAAATGTGCCGATGCTAAGCGGTAAGTCCGGCTCCTACAAATTGCTCGGAAAACAAAAAGCACGGATTTATCTCAACGGTCGCGATCCCTATATGGACTCGGGTATGCTGCAGGATTTGCTGGCCAGTGTGAAGCCGGCGGACATCGAGCGTGTGGAACTGATTTTCAATCCAGGAAGTTCGCGCAGCGGTTCTGACGACAGCGGTATTGTGAACATTGTGCTGAAGCGCCGTCCGGACTTCGGATTCAATGGCAGTGTGTATCTGAACGCATCGGAACAGAACGAGCATGTTTCCGGTAACGGCAGTCTCAACCTGTCCTATTCGCATGGGAAGTTTCGCGCAAGGGGAAACCTCGCGTTTGAGGCGAACAACAGTTATTCGAAGCATGAGGTGGACTACAGATATCTCGACACCAATGTGAGTGCCGTCAATTTTTCGAATTCCAAGACTAAAGCATATAGCCCTTATCTTGGTCTTGTAATGTCGTATGACCTTTCGCCGAAGAGCACGGTCGGCGTCAGCGTCAGGGAGAATCTAGCGTTTTCGAAGAGTACGGATTTTACACATACCAAAAGTACGGACGCCGCCAATGTCGTCTCTGAGATTTCTTCACACAGAGTTTGCCGTACGCCGGTCGGTGCAAAGACCGATGTGACTTTGTACTATTACCTCAAGACGGACAAACAGGGAGGAGGACTGGACGTCAGTCTGAACTATGTCAACAACCATGCCCCTACCCGTGATACGATGACTTATGTCGGTGCTGCGCAAGCGGCGTACGTCCCGTTTGTGCAGAATGTCAGATCGTCGATCAATGCATGGCAGGCCGATGCGAAATACAAGTACAATTTCTCAGACGGTTCCAACCTGTCTTTTGGCGCACGGTGGAATTCCTCACGTACGGACAAGGACCTGCTCCGTGCCGATTGGAGTGACGGCGTCTTTGTCCGTGACGACGGACAGAGCAATCGTTTCGTGTATGACGAGACGGTGTCGGCCCTGTTCGTGAAGTATGACCGTCAGTGGAACAATGTACTGGGTTCTACCATCGGTGTGCGGGGAGAATATACGCATACCCGTGGCGACCAGCGTACGACGAACGAGGTGTTCTGGAAAAACTACTTCAATCTTTTGCCCAATATCGGACTGGATGTCAATTTGGCTGAGGGCAAGCACATCTTCGGACTGGATTATTCTCCGTCGATGTTCCGTGCTCCATACAGTGTCCTGAATCCTTTCAAGGTGTGGACGTCTTCCAATACCTACCGTGTGGGCAATCCCGACTTGAAGGGTTCGTTGAACCATTATTTGAATTTTCGCTATACCTTGTTCGGCAAGTATACGCTCGGGGCAACGGGTGCATGGTCGCCTTATAGTTTTGCTGACTTTACGACGTCCGACGGACAGAACAATACCGTCTTGTCTTACCGCCAATATGGAAAGAACACCTATTATGAATTGAATCTGTCGGGCAGCCAGAGCTTCCTCAAGGGACGCCTTCGCATCTGGGCTTATGTGCGTGCAGACCACTACAATTATGATATGGACGTGCAGAATGTGCAGACAACAGTTCATGGATGGCACTTCGTCACGATGGCAAACGTGTCCGGGTATTTTGAAAAGGACTACACTTCAGGCGTCTCCGTTGACTATATTTGGGAAGGCCGCCATGTAGAACCGCAACGTGTAGATGCTCCCAACCATTATCTGTCGGTCTCTTTGTGGAAGAAATTCAGATGGAACGGACATTTGGAACTGGGATTCAGTACCGTCCTTCCCGCCACGGTCAAGAAAACGTATGCTACGCCGGACTATAGTTATGCTTCCCGGTCGTTGGGGACGGAGACGATATTCAGTGTCACCTATGCCCAACGCTTCGGCAAGAAGAAGGTGAAGGATGCCAAGGGACATACCGGCAATTCCTACTCCGGCCGTATGTGACCATAAGGGCAGGGCGCATGGCCTTTGTACGGCCTTATTTTTGTCGCTCGCATTTTTTTTCGAGAAAATACTTGTATTTGTAGAAATAAGTTTATATATTTGCGATATCCATAATTTAACATACGTATGGATGGACTTATCTATGACAAACCGACGTCTTTGACGCAGGGAAATGTGTAACTCAAAATCGTTTGCATATGGACAAAAATCGGATCATACAATTTCTTGATTCCTTGGAAAAACAAGGGATAATGGCGACTGACCAGCAGTCGCTGGTGTTGCGCCCGGAGTATGACGTTTTGGGCGGTGATGGTGAGAAACCCCGTGTCAACCGTTCGTACGAGGCGTGCGGAAAAGGCAAGTACAATGTCAACTGCACAAATGTCGGCAAACTTTCCTGTGCAGGAAGCAATAACGATAAATGTGTAAACACGGGGGCTGATACCGACTCTACTGACAATTGTTACTGACGAAAGTTCTGAATGTGGAATTTTTAGAACACGCCTTAAAGGGCCCCTTTGAAGATCTCATCAACTGTAAATAAAAAGCGTGGATTAGAACACGCTATGTGTAAAACGACAAAAAAACAAGACGTTATGGACAAGAAACGAATTGTGAAGTTCCTCGATTCTTTAGAAGAACGGGGAATCATGGCTGCTGATCAGCAGTCATTCGTGTTGCGGCCTATAGAGGAAGATGCCGTAGGCGGAAGCAATAAGGGCGGTTGTAAAAATAGTCTTTATGAATCGTGCGGTGGAAAAGATACTTACAATGGCGGCTGTATCAATGAAGGTATCGCTTGCTCAGGAAGTCTTAATGACGGGTGTACGAATAAGCCTGCAAGCATCTTCGATACGAACAAGTCAACTGTGGACTGTAAATCTGGTAACGGCGGATAGGCGGCCTCTTGATAGGTAAATAACCGGGCGGGTTCTAAAGATTCCATGGCTTAAGTTTTTAGGACACGCCTTTATTTACCATACTCTTGTCACCTGTATCTTTATAGCAGACATTGAAATTTCTATTTTGTTCGATAAAAACGAACTGACACGGTAAAAAAACATTAAAACTTAGAATCTTATGAGACGATATATCTTATTGCTGGTGACTGTGTGTTTGACAGTCGTGGCACAGGCACAATCTTCAAAAACGTTGTCCGGTACAGTTGTCGATGAAAATGGAAATGCAATGCAGAGCGTTGTCGTCTCATGGCTGTCTTTGCCCGACAGTACCCTCATCGTAAACGGAATAACCGATGAGTCGGGACGTTTTTCATTGTCCGCTCACAAGGCTGTACCTGACAGTAGTGTGGTGGTATTGTCTTGTATCGGGTATGCGCGTTCGGTGGCGCCTGTCGAAATCGGTAGCGACGCTGATCTGCGCCTTGTATTGAAAGAATTCTCCCATCACCTCGAAGGCGTGACGGTGACGGCCAAATCCACCCTCAAAGGTGTGGCGGGCGGATACGCCTTTACACCTGGCGGCGCTGATCTGCTGTTGCCGGACGGCAATGAACTGTTGAAGAACGTGCCGATGCTAAGTGGCAATTTCGGCTCTTATACCTTGCTCGGGAATAAGAAAGCGAAGGTGTACATCAATGGACGCAAATCCTATATGGATGCCAGTATGATCCATGATTTGCTGTCTGCCGTGAAACCCTCTGACATAGAGCGGGTGGAGCTGATATTCAATCCCGGTAGCAGACAAAGCGCTTCCGACAATAGCGGTATTGTGAACATCGTATTGAAGCGCCGTCCGGATTTCGGATTCAACGGCAGCGTGTCTCTGATGGCGATTGAAAAAAACAGCCGCATTATCAACAATGATTATCTCAATCTCAACTATTCTCACGGAAATTTCCGTTTGACGACAAGCGCCGGCCTGGAATTGAACAACCGCTACGGAAAATATGAGACGGAGTACAACTATTTCGACACCGGCACGACGGCTTCCAATATGATGGTGAGCAAAATCAAGACGTGGAATCCTATTGTCGGACTTTTGGCATCGTATGACCTGTCGCAGAAAAGTACTGTAGGAGCAAGGGTAAACGAAACAATGGAGGTCTCGAAAAATACCGATTTTACACAATCGAAAACATCGGGTGCAGCCGGATCCGTTTCTGAAATCACATCAGACAGAATCTGCCGTACCCCTTTCGGTACAAAGACGGATGCCACCTTGTTCTATTACTACAAGACGGACAAAAGAGGCGGAGGATTGGATGTAAGCTTGAATTATTCCAATAGTCACGCACCTACGCGTGACACGATGGCCTATGTGGGTGCCGGACAGCTGGCTGAGGCTTATGTGCCGTTTCTGCAGAATACGGAATCTGCCATCAATGCCTGGCAAGCCGATGCCCAGTATACGCAGAATTTTGCAGACGGATCAAGTCTGTCGTTCGGCGCGCAATGGAACTACTCGCGTACCGACCGCGATTATCTGCGGGCGGATTTGAAAAATGGCGTTTATGTGCGTGATGACGGGCAAAGCAACCGTTTCGTATACGATGAGACGGTGTCGTCAGTGTTCGTGTCTTATGAGCGTGAATGGAACAAAGTGTTTGACACCTCTGTCGGTTTGCGTGGAGAGCATACGCATATAAAGGGAGATTTGCGCACGACGGGCGAAATGTTCAAAAACAATTATTTCCATCTCATGCCCAATGTCAGTCTCAATCTCAATATGGCTGAAGGAAAACATATCGTGGCTTTGGACTATTCCACCCGTTTGTTCCGGCCCTTTTACGGTATTTTGAATCCCTTCAAAGTATGGATTTCATCGAATACCTATAAGATGGGAAATCCGGACCTGCTGGCCGATTATTCACACGATTTGGAACTTCGGTACACGCTGTTTGGAAAATATACACTTATGATGACCGGTTCGTGGGCGCCGCACCTTTTCGCTGACTTCACGACATCAGACGGACAGAACAATAGCGTCATTTCCTATCGGACATTCGGACGGAGCCAGAATTATTGGATGAGGTTGTCAGGCCGTCAAAGTTTCCTGAAAGGACGTCTGCGCTTGGCTGCTGAGGCAGATGCACACTATTTTGACTGTAAGGGAACCTTGCAGAATGTCGAGAACTCCAATCATGGATGGCAACTTCTTTGTGATGCAAGTGTGTCCGGGTATCTTGACAAAAACTATACCTCTGGAGTTACTGCCATGTATTCTTGGACGGGGCGCCATAGAGATCCGGCACGTGTGGACGAAGCATACCATGCTTTGTCATTCTCTGCATGGAAGATGTTCAAGTGGAACGGGCAGTTGCAAGTCCAGTTCAGTACTGTGCTTCCATCCGAAGGTACAAAATCGTTTGATATGAAAGGGTATCATTATGTATCCCGTATGCGCAATTCGCAGTCAATGATACTCATCGCCTATTACCAGACTTTCGGCAAGACGCGCGTGAAGAATGCAAGAGGCCATGCGGGAAACTCTTTCTCTAGACGAATGAAATGATTTTTTGCGCATTTCTTGATTTGTGTGCAGAAAATGAGCCTTTTTGAAGATATTTTCTAATTTCCTTTCGAAAAACTTGTAGGAATGAAAACTAATAGCTATATTTGCGATATCCGTTAGCCAACACGTGAATGTGTAGCTGATGAGTCCATGTCTTCATTTTTTGGATGAAGATCATCGTTAAACCCAAAAACCAGCCTATATGGATAAGACTAGAATTGTTAAATTTCTTGATTCTCTAGAAGAACGGGGAATTATGACTGCTGACCAACAGGTGGTCGTTTTGCGAGCTGAAACTGATGACCTTGGAGCGGCAAGTAATTCACAAGTTTGTGTCAATCGATCTGTTGAATCTTGTGGAGGAACCGATAATCATAATGCTAAATGTACCAATATAGGCAAGGCTGCTTGTGTCGGAAGTAGCAATGATTTTTGCGAAAATAAATTGAGTGATACAGTAGTTTCGAATTTGCAGACTGAGTCATGTAAAGGAGGAACATAATAATATCGTATACAAGACAAGGGGCGAAGTAGCCTTGTTGTCATTGCGTGTTTCTAAAACCTTTGGCATCGTCGATTGCTTGCTATGATAATGTCGGCCAATCGGCGATGCTTGATTTCGTAATCGTAAAAAAACTCAGAATTTTATGAAACGATACATGTTATTGATTGCAGCTTTGTGCACTGCGGTTGTAATATTTGCACAATCCCCCAAGACCTTATCAGGTGTTGTTGTCGACGAGAAAGGAAATGCAATAGAGAGTGTTGTCGTTTCATGGTTGGCTTTGCCAGACAGTACCTTTATCGTAAACGGCATTAGCGACGCAGCGGGTCATTTCTCGTTGAGAACCACAAGCGCAGTTCCTGACAGCAGCGTGGCCGTGTTGACATGTATCGGTTATGCCCGTTCTGTAGTTGCAGTAAAAAGTGGGATGGACTTGCGTGTCGTGTTGCAGGAATCGTCCCATCATCTTGAGGGCGTGACGGTCACAGCCAAGTCTACATTGAAGGGAGTTGCCGGAGGCTATGCCTTTACTCCCGGCGGTGCCGACTTGCTGCTTCCCGACGGTAATGAGTTGCTGAAAAACGTGCCGATGCTTAGTGGAAAATTCGGATCCTACAAATTGCTCGGAAACAAGAATGCCAAAGTTTATATCAATGGCAGAGACCCATATATGGATCCCGGAATGATACATGACCTTTTGGCCAATGTGAAACCTGCAGACATAGAGCGTGTGGAGCTGATATTCAATCCCGGAAGTTCGCAAAGCGCTTCTGATAATGATGGTATCTTGAACATCGTATTGAAGCGCCGCCCCGATTTCGGTTTCAACGGTAGTATATATTTGGATGGAACCAACCAAAACAGTCATGTCTCCAATAGTGATTATCTCAACCTCACTTATTCGCATGGCAGGTTTCGCGTGTCCGGGACTGTCTCTCTTGAAGCATGGAACCGCTATACAACAACCGAGTCGGAATACAACTATCTTGACACCAAGGCAAACACGGTCAATTTCTCTGCTTCCAAGACCAAATCATACGCACCTTATGTCGGCGCGCGGGCATCGTATGACCTGACGCAGAAAAGTACGATAGGAGTACTGCTGGTGGAGAAAATGACCCTATCGAAGAATACCAGTTTTACGCATTCCAAAACCACAGATGCGTCCGCTGCCCTGACAGAAATAACGTCAGACCGGATCTGTCGTACTCCCTTCGGCTCGAAGACAAGTGCGACCTTGTATTACAATTACAAGACCGACAAGATAGGAGGCGGTTTGGATGTCAGTCTCGATTACAGCAATAGCAATAGGCCTACCCGAGATACGATGACGTATGCCGGTACGGAGGAGGCGCTAATGGCTTACACCCCGTTTTTGCAGAATACGGAGATGAAGATCAATGCGTGGCAGGCCAATGTGAAGTACAATAAGAATTTCCCCGACGAATCGAACCTGTCGTTCGGCGCACGGTGGAACTCTACCCGAACCGACAAAGACCTTCTTCGGGCGGACTTGTCTAACGGTACCTTTGTGCGCAATGACGGTCAGAGCAACCGTTTCGTGTATGACGAAATGGTGTCGGCCTTGTTTGTCTCTTATCTGCGGCCGTGGAACAAGGCGATAAGTACTTTGGTCGGTCTGCGCGGCGAACATACCCATGTGCGTGGTGACTTGCGTACCACCGGTGAGGTTTTTCGGAACAATTATTTTCACGTTATTCCAAATGCCAGCCTGAATGTCACGTTGGCCGAAGGCAAGCATATTTTCTCGTTGGATTATACTGCATTTCTGTTCCGTCCCCGCTATCAATACTTGAATCCTTTCAAAATCTGGACTTCATCCAATACCTATGAAATGGGAAACCCGGATCTGAAGGCGTCTTTTGATAATAATCTGGCTTTCCGTTATACGTTGTTCGGAAGATACACACTTTCAATGTCCGGATCATGGTCTGCAAATTCTATGGATAACTTTACGACAAACGACGGACAGAACAATACGGTTATATCCTATCGTATGTTTGGAAGGCAACGGACTTTTCAGGCGGGGCTGTCCGGGCAGCAAAGTTTCTTGAGGGGCCGTCTTCGGGTATCGGCCAATGTAGAGGCGCACTACCACAACTATAAAGTCAACGTTGCGAATGTAGAAAGTCTAAAGCATGGCTGGCGGCTCTCCGGGACTGAATCCGTATCTGCCTATTTGGACAAAAACTACAACACGGGAATATCGGCTTCCCATTTTTGGACGGGGCGCCAGACGCATGCGACACGTGTCGACAATGCCGGACATTATCTTGCGGTTTCTGCCTGGACCGGATTCAAATGGGACGGACAGTTGCAATTGTCGTACAGTATAAATCTCCCTACCGTGTTTACCTATACATTCGATTTGCCGAACTACCGTTATGATTCGCGTGTGCGTGGAACCGCCTCTGTACTAAATATAACCTATTACCAGCGTTTCGGCAAAAAGAAGGTGAAGGAGGCTAGAGGGCATGCCGGGAATTCCTTCTCCGGCCGTATGTGATGGAATTTATTTTCCGGACGGACTACTTCTTGTTGTAAACAGAAAACCTGCTTTTATGAGGTATAGTATATATAACACCGTGCTAAGGATCAACTCCGTCTACGGATTGCTCTACAATGCGTTGTCAGACCAGTATATTGTACTGAAGAACGGTCCGCTCGAGATACTGCAGACGACGGATGCCAATGCGCTGCAGACGTTATCGCCGTCGTTGTACAGGCAACTGCTTGACGCAAAAGCCATCGTTGCCGACGATACGGACGAGGTCGAGCAGGTGCGGGCGCTCATCCGCAGTGTGGATGAGGATGACACCTGCTTCCTTCTGCACATCAACCCGACGGTAGACTGCAATTTCCGCTGCTGGTATTGCTATGAAAACCATGTTCGTGGCTCCAAAATGTCGGAGGATACCCGGACGGCCGTACAACGGCTGATCAGCAATATTGTTGCCGGGCACCATGAGTTGCAGGTGTTCGACCTCTCTTTCTTCGGCGGCGAACCGCTGATGTATTTCTCTTCCGTGGTGCGTCCGCTGATGGATCATCTGGAGACGGTCTGTCGGGAAAGGGATATAGTACCCTCGTTCCAGTTTACCACCAACGGCTATCTGTTGTCCGATAAGATGGTACGCTACTTTGAGGGGAAAAACGTCACCTTCCAGATCACGCTTGACGGTTACCGGGACCACCATGACAAAACCCGGTTTCCTGCCGCGGGCGTAGGGTCGTTTGACCGCATCGTGTCGCACATCAAGACGTTGGCTCGGCACGGGCATATCGTTGTACTCCGCATCAACTATACGAGTGATATCCTTGACGGTGTAGGCAATATCCTGGGCGAGTTCGGTAATCTGGAGCAGGAAGCCCGCGCTCTTGTCCGGGTGGATTTCCAGCGGGTATGGCAGGACGATGGGAAATCGGGTGATGAGAATGCTGTCGAGGAGCAGGTGTACGCACTGATACGCGAGTTCCGGCATGCCGGCTTCGATGCCGGCAGCGCAAGAACGATAGACCGTGTGCGGTGCTCCTGCTACGGCGACAAACGCAACTATGCCCTGGTCAACTATGACGGCAATGTGTTTTGCTGTACGGCCCGTGACTTCACGGATGCCAACCGTGCGGGCGTGCTGACGGAGGACGGCCATTTGCATTTTGACCATGACGAAAAGCAACGGCGCATGAAGTCCAAATTTTCCCGCCCCGTATGTTTCCACTGTCGTATCGCCCCGATCTGCGGCGGGGGCTGCACGCAAAAGGCTGTGGAACTGCCCGACGACGGCCGTTGTCTCTACGGATACGACGAGGCAGCAATCGACGACAAGGTGCTTGAGCGTTTCGACTACCAGTATGCCGTGAGCAGATTGTGCATGCCCGCTGACGAGGCGTAAACAGTTTTCCCGCTTCTTCTTTTCCTGTCCTTCTTTACTTATCTCTTGTTTCTATGCCACGTATCACCGCCTACCAACAATTGGAATACTCCGACTGCGGCATCACCTGCATCCGCATCATCGCCAAGTATTATGGCAAGGAGATACCGCTCGGCGTGCTGCGTGAGACCTGTGACGCCAGCCGTATGGGCATTTCCATGCGTGACATTGTGCGTTGCGTGCGGACTCTGGGATTTGAGGCGGAAGCCGTGAGGATAGATATGGAGGCGGTGGAACGCATGCCGCTGCCGGCCATCCTCTATTGGGACCAGCGCCATTTCGTAGTGCTGTACAAGATGAGCCGTGACGGCCGCCGCTTCTGGATAGCCGACCCCTCAAGAGGCAAGGTGCGCATGTCGCGCGAGGAATTTCTCCGGCACTGGCGCTCGCACGACGACGGTGTCGGACTTGCCGTGGTGCTCGACCCTACCGATGACTTTTATGCCAAGCACTTCGACAAGGAAGACAGCTGGTGGCGCGGCCTGTGGCGCCTGATGCTGCGTGTCGTGGCCGACCACCGGTGGAGCTTCGCTGCCGTCACCCTGCTGACCGTGGTGGCGATGGCCGCCGATGTCGCACTGCCGATGATCTTTCAGCACACGATCGACGACGGTATCAACGGGCGTGACGTGGGCCTGGTGTGGATGCTCGTAGGTAGTCAATTTCTGGTGTTCCTGGGCAGTTATCTTAGCAATAATGTGGTCAACCTGCTGCTTACGCGTATCGGTCTCCGCATGAGCATCCGCATGATGAACGAGTATTTGGGCAAACTCATCCGTCTGCCCATCTCCTTCTTCGACCGCAAGGTGAATTCAGACCTCATACAAAAGCTTGATGACCAAAACCGCATCAAGAATTTCCTGGTCTCCATGCCCGAGACCACCTTCTTCACCATTATCAATCTGGTGGTGTTTTCTGCCATGCTCGTCTATTACAGCGGTCTTGTATTTCTCGTGTTTCTCGCTGCCACGGCGCTCTCTTTCGGGTGGACGCGTCTGCATCTGCGCCGCCGCAAGGCCATCGACTACGCCTATTTCTCCTATTCGTCGGAGAACCGGAACAACGTGTACGAACTGGTCAATGGCATGCAGGAGATCAAGGTCTGCAATGCGCAGACGACGCGCGTCGCTGCATGGAATACGGTGCAGGAGAAAATCAACCGCCTCTCCATGCAGTCCGCCCTGACCAATCTTTCCATCAACGGCGGCAACACGTTTCTCGTGCGCATGAAGGACATTCTCATCACTGGCATCTGCGCCACCATGGTGATACGCGGCCGCATGACCATCGGCGAGATGATGACCATCAGTTACATTGCAGGCCGCCTGGCCGGTCCTTTCTCCAATATCATCGACTCGGTGAGCACGGTGCAGGATGCGGCCATGTCCTATGAGCGCATCGACGAGATCATGAACCGCCCGCAGGCCGACACCCACAAAGTGAAGGCGCCGCATGAGGGTGTGGACATTCGCTTTGAGCAAGTCGGGTTCAAGTATCCCGGCTCGTTCTCTCCGTATGTCATCGACGATTTCTCCGTGGTCATCCCGACCGGGAAGACAACGGCCGTCGTCGGAGCCAGTGGATGCGGCAAGACCACGCTGGTCAAACTCATGCTGGGCTTTTATGTCCCGCAGCGCGGCCATGCCTGTGTTGGACAGACCGACATGGCCGACCTTGACCGCGACGACTGGTTGCGGCACTGTGGCGTGGTGATGCAGAGCGGGTACATCTTCAGCGGGTCAATACTCGACAATATCGCGTTGGCCGATGAGAAGCCTGACCTGGAGCGGGCGCGGCAGGCGGCCCGCATCGCCTGTATCGACGACTTCTTCGACGGTCTGCCCATGGGCTACCATACCAAGCTCGGTGTGGCGGGGCTCGAACTGAGCGGCGGGCAGAAGCAGCGGCTTTTTATTGCGCGTGCCGTCTACAAGGATCCTCAAGTGCTCTTCCTCGATGAGGCCACCTCTTCGCTCGACGCCAACAACGAGGCCCAGATCGTACACCGTCTTGCCGAGTACAACAAGGGCCGTACTGTCGTTGTGGCCGCCCACCGCTTGAGCACGGTACGTCATGCCGACAATATCATCTATATGGAGAAAGGAAAAATCGTGGAGATGGGTACGCACGAAGAATTGGTGGCGCGCCGCGGCGCCTATTTCCGTCTGGTGAAGGAACAGCTCGAACTGGGAGAATAGCCATCCAGTCGGCGTTTGGACTGACTGCCTTCAGATTCCGTTTTTTATCATGAAGAACCCAAGCCGGTGTGTCCTGCCCTTGCGCCCCAAGGACCGGAGTATGTAGATGCCGTTGCCGATGCTGCCCACGTCGAGCTTTGCTCCCTTGTAGGGATACACGGCGGTGACGGTGCCTTGCAGTGTCTCTATGGCCACATAGTCGGCGTCGAGCGTGCTGCCCTTGTCGGGAAGGGTGAGCCAGCGGCCGTCGCAGGGGAGAAAGGCGGTGGCCTTGGTGAAACGGACATCCTTCCCGCTGCCGTCTGATGCACAAGCTTCCTGCAGCGGTGCACTCTCGTTGCCGTAGCGGTCCATGGCGGTGATGGCGTAGTGGCGTGCGCCGTCGCGCGGCACGGTAATGGACGTGCGCGGCGTGCGCGGCAGAAGCAGGTTGCGCGCATCGCTGACATCTACCGGACATTCGCGCGAAGCGTAGATGTTGTAGTAGAGCATGCCGTCGCCACGGTCGTCGGTCTGTGTCCACGAGATACGGGTGGCATCTGTTCCATCGGGTGTCATGCTCAGGCTCTGCGGCGCCTTCACGTTGCATCGGCCTTCCCAGGTCATAGGCGGCACAAGGGCCGGGTACTGGTAGAACCGGTCTTTGGAAAAACGGTAGATGCCCTTGGTGTCGTCGGTGAAAAACTTGCTGCGGAAGAAGGCCTGTCCCATCCCGTTGGCCCGCAGCACCTCCATCTCGCGTGTGATGTCGTCGAGCGGCCAGTCCTTTTCACGCGGCGACATGAAGTAGATGCCCAGTCCGGGGGCGACGATGCGTCCGGCACTCTCCTCGGCCCAGTCGAGGGCAAAGGGATAGAAATTGTTGCCGCGGAAGTACATCATCGGAAACAGTTCGTCCATCAGTCCCCGCCGCAGCCATCCCTGTGCATCCTGGCAGACCGTCGTGTAGGCGTTCCATCCGTGGCTCCAGTAGCGGGTGAGGTCGTCGTGCTTGCCGATGGGCGAACAGCTCATCTTCACCCAGGGTTTGGCGGACTTTACGCGGCGGCTGACAGATTCCACGATGCCGGTGATATAGTCGCGGCCGCGCTGCCGGCTGACCTTCAGTGTCCATGTCTCGGGGTAGCGTATGTAGTCGAGATGTATGCCGTCGACGTCGTAGTTGTCGACAATCTCTCCGCAGATGTCCGTGAGGTACTTGGCGGTCTGCGGCTTTTCGGGATCCATATATCCGTCGGCGCCGATTTTCCGGATGAGCCCCGGAAAACGCTTGCGGAGATTGGCGCATCCGGTGGCGTTCCACTTGCCTACGGGTATGGTCACCACCCAGGCGTGCAGTTCCATGCCGCGACGGTGGCACTCCTCTATGGCGAAGGCCAGCGCATCGTATCCCGGCGTGTGGCCGGGATGGCCCGAGAGGCATCCGTCCCACGGTTCGTAGGCCGAAGGGTAGATCACGGTGCCGCGTATGCGGGTCTGCAGAAGCACGGTGTTGATGCCCGCCTGCTGCAGCCGGTCGAGGATATGGCGCAGCTCGTCTTTCTGGCGCTCTGCCGAACGGCCGCTCTGTGCGTAAGAGTGCGGCCAGTCTATGCCCCCGATGGTCGTCAGCCATACGGCCCGTACCTCGTGCTTGGGCTGGGCGTGGAGCGATGCGCAGAGCGCGAACAGAAAGAGGATGTGGAGGATGCGTTTCATATTTCGTCGGTATTATACACAAAGGTAATGATATTTTTCGGTTTTCCGAATTTAATGTGTACTTTTGCAGCTATATCGCCGTTCCAGTCTGCGCTTTGATGCAAGGTCGGACCGGCGGCGGAAATATCAACCGAAAAACAACAATAACCCATAACACAACCATTTATGAAGAAGAAAATCATCGTCATGATGGTGGCCCTGCTGGCCGCCGTCACAGCCAGTGCCCAGTTTGAGAAAGGCAAAGTCTATGTCGGAGGCTCGCTCACGGGTCTCAACATGAACTACTCCGGCGATGAGTTCCGTCTCGGCGTGCAGGCCAATGCCGGATATTTCGTAGCCGACGACTTCCTCGTGCATGCCCTCGCATCCTATCAGCACGACTCCGGAGACGACCGGTTCTCCGTAGGTGCCGGCGGACGATACTATATCATACAGAACGGCCTGTACCTCGGTGTCAACTGCAAGTACATCCACTGCGGCGGATACAACGACGTGATGCCCGGTGTAGAGGTGGGCTATGCCTTCTTCCTCAGCCGTACCGTCACCGTAGAGCCCGCCATCTATTACGACCAGAGTATCAAGAGCCACAAGGACTATTCCACTATCGGTCTGAAACTGGGCGTCGGCCTCTATCTCTTCAAGGACTGATGGAGGGCGAATATCCTTCGCGGTTGCTCGACAAGGCCGTCGGCGAATTCTCCAAACTGCCCGGAGTGGGACGCAAGACGGCCTTGCGGCTTGTCCTGCATCTGCTCCGGCAAAGCAAGGAGGATGTCGATGCGTTCACCTCGGCCGTCTCTACGGTGCGCCACGATGTGAAGTACTGTCGTGTGTGCCACAACATCAGCGATACCGAGGTGTGCCCCATTTGTGCAGACCCGCGCCGCGATGCCACGACAATCTGTGTCGTGGAGAACATCCGCGACGTGATGGCCGTAGAGGCTACGCAGCAATACCGTGGCCTGTACCACGTTCTGGGCGGCATCATCTCGCCCATGGACGGTATCGGGCCGGGCGACATCGAGGTGGACTCGCTCGTGCAGCGTGTAGCTGCCGGCGGAGTAGGGGAGGTGATACTTGCCCTCAGCTCTACGATGGAGGGCGACACGACCAATTTCTACATCTCCCGCAAACTTTCTGCCTATGATGTGCGCGTGAGCGTCATCGCCCGCGGTATATCCGTGGGCGACGAGCTGGAGTATACTGACGAGGTGACCCTCGGACGCGCCATCATCAACCGAACTCTTATGAACAACGAAAAATGAAACACACGCGTACTGTACTGATGACGACCTTCTGCGCCTTTCTTGTCGTGTCGGCCGTCTTGGTTGTACTCTTTGAGACGGAGATTCTGCCTACAGGACTGCTCAAGACCGAGGAGAAAAGCGACGAGTTTGTGCTGCTTTGTCTGATGGAGCTGCTCACCATCTGTGTTATACCCCTTGCCTTGCGGCTTTTCCGCTTTTCCCGTGTAGCCCGTCGGCTGACCTCTCCGGAGGCGTTGCTTCGCTGGGCTGGCCTGCGTCTGTATATGCTTTGCGTGCCGATGGTGGCCAATCTCCTGCTCTATTACCTTTATTTCAATGTGGCATTCGGCTATATGGGCATCATCCTGCTGCTCTGCCTCTTCTTTGTCGTGCCTACGCGGACGCGATGTGAGGGCGAACTGCATGTCACCGAAACTCCACCTGTGTCTTGAAACTGTCTGTCGTCATCGTCAACTACAACGTCAAGTACTACATCGAACAGTGCCTGACGTCGCTCTTCCGTGCTCTTGAAGGCATAGAGGCCGAGGTGCTTGTCGTCGACAACCACTCGCACGACGGGTCGGTGGAGTATCTTTCCCGCCGATTTCCCCGGGTCAAGATGATCGCCAGCCGCCACAACCTCGGTTTTGCGCGGGCCAACAATGTGGCCATACGGCAGAGCAGGGGCGAATATGTGTTGCTGCTCAATCCCGACACCTTTGTCGCCGAGGATACCATTTCGGAAGTGCTCCACTTTATGGACCTGCACCCCAATGCAGGGGCTGCCGGTGTGCGTATGCTCACTGCGACCGGTACCGATGCCATGGAGTCACGCCGAGGACTGCCGTCGCCCATGACGGCCTTCTACAAGATGTGCGGCCTGTGTGCCCGTTTCCCCCAAAGCCGCCGCTTCGGACGCTACTATATGTCGTGGCTCTCGTGGGACGAGGCCGCCCGTATAGAGATACTCAGCGGGGCGTTCTGCATGCTGCGCCGCTCTGCACTCGACCGTGTGGGGCTGCTCGACGAGACCTTCTTCATGTATGGCGAGGATATCGACCTGTCGTACCGCCTGATCAAGGGCGGCTACGAAAACTGGTATGTCCCCGCACCCATACTCCACTACAAGGGTGAGAGCACCAAGAAGTCCTCGTTCCGCTATATCCATGTGTTTTACGAGGCGATGCTCATCTTCTTCCGCAAGCATTATGGCCATCTGAGTTTCTTGCTCATCGCCCCTATCACGACCGCTATCTATGCCAAGGCAAGCATTGCGCTGGTGAAGATGGTAGTCCGGCGGATGCGCAAAAGTCTCGGCTTTTTCACCGCACGCAAGGAGCGCGATCCCGAATACCTTTTTGTCGGTACGGCCTCTTCGCTCGCCCGATGCAAAAGGGTGGCCTCCCGCGAAGGTCTTTCCTTCCGGCTTTTGGAGGGCGATGCCGCCAGCCTGCCTGACGGACATCTTGGCGAAACGCTTCCTTCTGGTCTGCCGGTGTGCGTCGTTTATGACACGTCGGCCTACCGCTACAAGGACATCCTGCGTATCTTCGCGGCCCGTCCCGATGCCCAGGTGACCATCGGAACCTACGATCCGAACAAGAAAATCATCATCACCCCGACCGAAATATTCAAATGAGCGTACCCTCTACACAGCCTCTCCCCGAGGTACGGCTCCGTGCTATGGAGCCGGAAGACCTTGACCTGATCTATGCCATGGAGAACGATGAGGACCAATGGCCCGCCGGACGTACCAATGTGCCCTATTCCCGCTACGTGTTGCATGACTATATCGCCTCGGCCACCAATGACATCTATGCCGACGGGCAGGTGCGGATGGTCATCGAGGCGGCCGACGGCAAGGTGGTGGGACTGGTCGACCTTGTGGACTTCTCCGCCCAGCATCTCCGTGCCGAGATCAGTATCGTGGTTCTGCGGGACTGCCGTCGCCAGGGGTATGCCGCCGCCGCCCTGCGCAAAGTGGCCTCCTATGCCCTGCGCATACTCCATCTGCACCAGCTCTATGCCGTTGTGGGAGAAGGCAATGCGGCCTCGCTGGCCTTGCTGACCGGTTGCGGCTATCGGGTGTCGGGCGAGCTCGACGAGTGGTTGTATGACGGACGGGCATACGGCAAGGCGAAGGTTTTGCAACTTTTTCTGTAAAAAGTTTCCCTTTTTCTTTGCTATACCGATTTTTATGTATACCTTTGCACTCGCAAAATGAAAATGATGCGACCAAGGTGCGTTAGTTCAGCCGGTTAGAATGCCTGCCTGTCACGCAGGAGGTCACGGGTTCGAGTCCCGTACGCACCGCGAAATCGTCATCCTGTTTCTCTTGCACTTAAGGTGCGTTAGTTCAGCCGGTTAGAATGCCTGCCTGTCACGCAGGAGGTCACGGGTTCGAGTCCCGTACGCAC